>DASWHH010000191.1:0-7958 GCA_036398295.1 bacterium | reverse complement strand
TCCGATTCGGCACTTTGAGTTTGTTCCGCCTGGAGCAGGTTAAAAACCAAAACGGCGGAACTTTGGCTCCGCCGTTTCGGGAAAGGAGGGGTGGATGGAGAATCTATTGTTCTGCAGGTCAGCCTGCGTCACTTTCAAATCGTTGCACCTGTTTGATCAATTATTATGCCACGTTCTGCTGAGAAGTTACGGATTTGATCGCCATGGACCTAAGATTAATTAAATAAACATAGTTATGTCACACGATCCTGGGTCAATCCATTCTCGAAATTTGTGTTCTATCGCAAGAATCGACGTAGTGGTTCATTACAGTGTCTCAGAGTGAAACAAAAAAACTTATTTCCTGGCTCTCCTGCAATTTTTCCCACCACCACCGTCCTGCTTTGCTTCCCTGATTTTGCTTGACTTTGTAGCGAATTAGTTCTAAACTCACATCAACTTTGAAACTACATCGGGAGATGAGAGGTCACTGCAAAAATCATCCGCTCGTTTCAGCTAAACGCCGCTGCTTTCAATGTCAGGCTTTCATTTGCGTGGACTGCCAGATTCTTGCAGAGCGTCACTATTTTTGCAGTTTGATCTGTTACAAGCAGTATCAACTGGCGGCCGCTCAACCTCCGGAGCGTCCACGCCCAACCCGGGTCGATGCCAAACCGTCAACCACACCTGCTCCAAAGTCATTTGAATCGATCTTTCGGCTCTGGCGAGCCTTAGATCGCAATCTGTTGATGCATGTCTCGCTGTTTGCATTGCTGCTTTTTGTTCTTTGGCTGAATATCGACTACCGCCGACAACTCGATTCTTTAAAGTTGCAGTTCAATGCTCAAAACCATTCCCGCAACGGCATGAGTACCACAAATTCTGAGCGTAAGCCCTTAAGCATTCTTACACCGCCCCCCGGCAGCATGGTACTCTCTAACACGTTCAGCATCAAAGGCGAAGCGGTCAATAATCAGATCCTAACCCTGAGTGTGGATGATGCGATCAAGGCCGTCACGCTGCCGCAGGATGGTCGGTTCGAATTCTCGGGCATACGGGTGGATCGAGACAGCAAGACCTTCACGATTCGAGCCATTTCAGAAAGCGGGGTGGTCTCAGCAATAGAGACAGTCCATTTTGAATTTCGAAAGCCGACGCCTAACTTTCTTTCCAAGGATGTTACCCGCGGCGATGTTACCAAAAGACAAGTGGCGCTGACTTTTGACGGCGGATACTTAGACAATGCCAGCGGCGATATCCTCGACGTCCTCAAGGCGCAGGGTGTGAAGAGCACGATGTTCCTTTCAGGAACGTTCATTAGAAAATTTCCAGATGCAGTCAAAAGGATGGTGGCTGAGGGTCACGAAATTGGCAATCACAGCAATCACCACCCGCACTTGACCGATTTCACCGGCAAGGGGACCCATGTGACCCGTCCCGAAGTGACGCGCGAATTCTTGCATAAGGAACTGAACGAGGCGGCCGAGGCCTTTAATAAAGTCACGGGAAAGGCGTTTGCCCCCCTGTGGCGTGCGCCATACGGTGAACATAACCTCGAAATACGGCAGTGGGCAGCGGAGTTGGGCTATCGTCACGTTGGCTGGACCCTGGGGCACGATCAGGAAGGCAATATGGACACTATGGATTGGGTGGCCGACACTACGTCTCCCGCTTATCTCACGGCTGACGAAATCCTGGGAAAGGTCCTGAATTTCGGCAATGGATCTGACGCCGGCGCCAACGGCGCAATTATTATCATGCACCTGGGGACGCAGCGCCTCGACGACTTTCCGCACCAAAAGCTGGCCGAAATAATCGATGGTTTGCGGCAACGAGGATACCAGCTGGTTCGGGCATCGGAGATGATTGACTAAATTTGCTACCGCGAAGTCTCGGAGGATTGAATGGCAAAAATAAAATGCGCTCGCTGTGGAACTGATAAAGAAGGACTAGACGAACGCCCTTACCAGAACGAGTTGGGCGACAAAATTCTCGCCACCACGTGTCCTGATTGCTGGCAGGCGTGGGTGAGCCAACAACTTATGCTGATGAACGAGTATCGTCTCGATCCACTGAACGATGAGCACAGCGCCTTCCTTGACAGAGAAATGCTCAAGTTTCTGAGTCTTAGCTGAATCCGGATTGCCATGGCGCCGAAAGTCCAACCCGGGGAGCTGTTATCCTTCAACCAAAGCACCGGCAAGATCCCCGCCACCTTCACCAGCACGCCGCCCGAGGAGATTCCTGTCATACTCGCTAAGGCGCGTTTAGCCTTTGAGACCTGGTCGGACCTGAGCCAGAAAACCCGGCTTGAATTATTTCGCAAAGCCTACCGCGAATTTTTTCTGGCGCGCGAAGAAATAGCCAGACTGATTTCGCAGGAAACGGGCAAACCGCTCGTCGAGTCCTACACCGAGATTTTTGCGGTGCTGGATTGTTTCAAATATTATCTTAAACACATCCCAAAGTTTCTGAAAGATACGAAGCTCACCATTGCAAATCCGCTGCTGAAAATCAGAAGGGGATTCGTACGCTATGAGCCATTGGGCGTGGTCGCCGTGATTTCGCCGTGGAACTTTCCGTTCCTGCTGGCGATGCACCACATCGTGCCGGCCTTGATGGTGGGCAACGTGGTCATCCATAAGCCTTCCGAGCTTACCTCTTGTGTCGGCGCCAAGATCCGCGAAGTGTTTGATCGCAGCTATTTACCCAAAGGCGTTCTGGAAATTGTCACCGGGTTGGCTGACGTGGGAAGAGCGTTGGTGAGCGCAAAAGTGGACAAAATCTACTTCACCGGCAGCACCGAAGTTGGACGGAGGATCCACCAATCTGCTGCGGAAAACTTGACGCCGGTAAATATGGAGCTGGGCGGCAGCGACGCCATGGTTATTCTCGAAGACGCCAACCTGAAACGTGCCGTCAACGCCGCGGCGTGGGGAGGATTCACCAATGCCGGCCAGGCCTGTCTGTCGGTGGAGCGAGTGTACGTCCACGAATCGATTTTTGATTTATTTCTTGACGAGCTGATCCGTAAGGCTCGCAAAATACGGAAACGGGTTGACCTTACAGAAGGCGAGATCGCTGCATTGATTAATGACCAGCAACTGCAAAAAATTTCACGATTGGTGAACGATGCCGTTCAAAAAGGGGCAGTGATCCATTTGGGCGGCAAAGCTCATCGTGGGCAGGGCGAGCCTTTTTTTGAGCCTACGATTCTCTCTAACGTAACTTCTGCAATGGACATCGCCAGGGAAGAAATTTTTGGGCCGGTGATCGTCGTCACGCCATTCATTACCGATGAAGAGGCCGTGTTTCTTGCCAACGACTCGGATTTCGGCTTGTCGGTCAGCGTGTGGACGCAAAACCGCAGACGCGGCTTAAAAATTGCCCAGAAAATCCAGGCCGGCGCAGTCCTGATAAACGACATCTTTTTGCACATTGCTCAAAGCGAGGCGCCCTATACTGGCAGCAAGAACAGCGGCATTGGAGTTAGCCATGGTCCCTGGGGAATCATGGAACTGGTTCGTCCCAAGTACATCAATATGGATCGACCTTTTGTCAATCGCCTCTTAGGAAAAGTGGTCAGAGGCTTAGTTGATAACGATCTCTGGTGGTTCCATTACAACCAGAATTTGTCGCGCGGATTTAGCGTGCTGCTGGAGTTTCTTCACGAACGTACTTTTTGGAAGAGGATGAAGGCTGTGCCCGGTCTGGTTAAACTGTTACTGCGCAAGGATTATCTCTAGAAATCCGGTCGGCAAATGGCCTGTCATTCCGGCCTTGTGCCGGAATCCCCTGCTTCTGTGCGGGAACCCGGGTGATTCCTGCATACGCAGGAATGACATGCTAATCTTTTTGGATTTTCCGACCGGATTTCTAGATTGTTAGAACGAATTTCTTGGACACCAATAAAGGGAAAAAACTATGAATGACGCCTTACGAGGCAAGGACTACATTTCTACTCAGGATTGGAGCGACCCTGAAATCGAGCTGGCGTTGGACACAGCGGCGGATCTAAAAGACAAATTCAAAAAGGGTGTCCCGCATCGGCATCTGCCAGACAAAACCATTTTCCTTTTATTTTTCGATAAATCCACCCGCACCCGAAATTCGTTCGAAGCGGGTATCACCCAGTTGGGTGGTCACGCGCATTTTATCGAGTCGGCCACCTCACAGATTGCCCACGGTGAGACTCCGCAAGACACCGGCATCATTCTCTCGTCGTACGGACACGGTATTGCCGTACGCCACGATCTCGTTCCCGGCGAAGGCAACACTTACATGCGCGAAATCGCCAAATGGGCCGACAAGCCGGTGATCAACATGCAGTGCGACATCGATCATCCCTGCCAGACCCTGGCCGATCTGATGACCATCCGGGAGATTTTTGGTAAAGATTTGCGAGGCCGAAAAATCGCCGTGTCCTGGGCTTATGCGCCATCATACGCCAAACCCATGTCGGTGCCGCAAGGGTTAATCATGCTCATGCCGCGTTTCGGATTGGATGTTGCACTGGCTCACCCGCCGGAGTACACGTTGATGAAACCGACCCTTGAGGCGGCTCGCGCCAATGCAAAAAAGGCCGGTACCAAATTCGAGGTTGTGGACAATATGGAAGCAGCATTTGAGGACGCGGATGTGGTCTATCCGAAAAGCTGGGGTATCGAATCGCTCTTTCATAATCCGCAGGAAGCCCTGGAGATTTCAAAAAAGTATAAAAAATGGATTTGTGATGAGAAGCTGATGAAGCTCGCCAACAAGGAAAGCATCTACATGCACTGTCTGCCGGCCGACCGTGGCAACGAAGTCACCGATGCGGTCATCGATGGTAAGCACTCGGTGGTCTTTCAGGAAGCGGAGAACCGCCTGCATACGGCGAAGGCGATCATGGCGCTGACGATGTAGATGAATTACGAATTAAGAATTACGAATTAAGAATGGCTGATTATAGCAAAGAAAATCCGGTAAGGGAAAAGAGCTATGCCTTTGCTCTGAGAGTCATTAAACTTTGCAAATACCTTGCTGAAGAGAAAAGGGAGTATGTACTTTCCAGACAAATCTTAAAAAGTGGTACTTCAATTGGTGCTAATGTGGAAGAAGCTCTAGGCTGACAATCCAGAAATGATCTTCTGGCTAAAATTAGCATTGCATATAAAGAAGCCCGGGAGACTCACTATTGGCTGCGTTTACTGCGTGATGCTAGTTTTCTTGAAAAAGAGCCCGCTCAAGCTCTTATTAATGATTGTGACGAGCTTCTAAAAATTCTGGGAACTATTCAAAAAACCATTAAATCGAAAAGCCATTCGTAATTCGTAATTTGTCATTCTTAATGATGAACTTTGACCTGCTTGTTGTTAATGGCGACGTGGTGACCAAAAAGGGTTCCGAAAGGCTAGACATTGGCGTTAGTCGCGGAATCATAACTGTGCTGTCTCCCAATCTTAACCGCAACGCCGATCGCGTCATCGATGCCACTGGCAAACTCGTCTTCCCCGGTTTCATCGATGCCCACACCCACATGGGCATTCCCATCATGAATACTCACTCCATCGACGATTTCGAATCCGGCTCGGTGGCGGCGGCGTTCGGCGGCGTCACCACCATCATCGACTTTACGGTGCAGGAAAAAGGGCAGTCCCTGCGCGAATCGGTTGAACTTCGGATCAAAAAAGCCCAGACGTGCCACGTCGACTGCGGCCTGCACGTTAATATCACAGATCAGCCGGAAAAACGCTTATCGGAAATCTCCGATCTCATCACCGACGGATTTACGGCGTTCAAAGTGTTTTCTACCTACCGCCAATCCGGCATGATGGTAACGTGGGATGAATTTCGAAAAGTTTTGCAACAGGTAAATGAGCACGGCGGGCTGTTGTGCTTGCATGCGGAAGATAATGAATTGGTGGAATCATGCACCGCCGAACATTTGCATACCGGCGGCGCGGCAGCCATTTCTCACGCCCGCAGTCGCCCCGCCGAAGCCGAAGCCAGGGCCATCGCCCGCGCCGCTGAAATAGCCGGTGATTTGGGGGCAGCCCTCTACGTGGTGCACGTGAGCAGTCAGGCCGGACTTGAAGCGGGATTGCGGGCTCGGGTGCGCGGCGTCAGGATTTTTCTCGAAACTTGTCCGCAATACTTACTGCTCAACGAAGAGTCCTATCGCCGCGAAAACGGCCACCGCTGGATCACCACGCCGCCGCTGCGCACAAAGCTGGACACTGAAGCCCTGTGGGAAGGGCTGGCTGCGGATCAAATCGATGTGGTGGCCACCGATCATTGTCCCTTCACCATCCAACAAAAGGAGGCCGGCCGCGATGCGTTTCATCTCACCCCCAATGGCCTGCCCGGTGTCGAGACGCTGTTTCCTTTAATGTTTACCTACGGCATTAAGACGGGACGAATTTCTTTGCAGCAATTGTTGCGGGTACTCGCAGAAAACCCGGCTCGTATTTTCGGATTGTCGAATCACAAGGGCGCCCTCCGGGTTGGCGCCGATGCCGATTTGGTAATTTGGAATCCGGAAGGGGAGCAAACCATCACCGCGCGTGGCTTGCATGGCCGCGCCGATTGGTCGCCGTACGAAGGCATGACTGTTGCCGGAAAACTGGAGTACACGATTTTGAGGGGGAGAATTCTGGTTGAGGGAGATGAATTCTTAGGGAACGCCGTGCAAGGCAAATTACAAGTAGGCAGTAGGCAGTAGGCAGTAGGCAATTGGCAGTAGGCAGCGAGCAGTCGACAGTCCGCGGTTGGTGACGCTGTGCAGGCTGTCTTGCCAACTGCCTACTGTTTCTAACGGAGGTAACGATGCAAACCAAAATCATGTTGGATGAAAAGGACCTGCCGCGTCAGTGGTACAACATCGCAGCCGATATGCCCAATCCAATGAAGCCGCCGCTGCATCCGGGCACGTTGCAGCCCATTGGCCCGGAAACGCTGGCGCCGCTATTTCCGATGGCGCTCATCGAGCAGGAGGTCAGCCAGCAGCGCTGGATAGATATTCCCACAGAAATTTTGGAAGTTTACCAGCTTTGGCGTCCTACCCCACTGTTTCGCGCCCATCGTTTGGAACATGCTCTAAGGACTCCCGCGAAGATCTATTACAAGTACGAAGGTGTCAGCCCGGCGGGTAGCCACAAGCCCAATACCGCGGTGGCCCAGGCCTTTTACAACAAACAGGCGGGTGTGAAGCGGCTCAGCACCGAAACGGGGGCAGGTCAGTGGGGCAGCGCCCTCAGTCTGGCGTGCAATCTGTTCGGTTTGGAATGTAAGGTGTACATGGTGAAGGTGAGTTACCAGCAGAAGCCATACCGCCGTTCCATGATGCAGGCGTGGGGTGCGCATGTGGTGGCCAGTCCCAGCAAAGACACCGAGGCCGGTCGGAGAACGCTGGCGGACAATCCCGAATCACCGGGCAGTCTGGGCATTGCCATCAGCGAGGCGGTGGAGGACGCGGCGACGCGCGACGACACCAAGTACTCGCTGGGCAGCGTGCTCAACCACGTGCTGCTCCACCAGACCGTCGTCGGGCAGGAGGCGCTCAAGCAGATGGCGCAGGCCGGCGACGAGCCGGACATTGTCATCGGCTGCATCGGCGGCGGCTCCAACTACGCCGGCCTGGCGTTTCCCTTCGTTCGCCGGAAGCTCGTCGAAGGGGCGAAGACGCGGTTCATCGCAGCGGAGCCGGAGGCGTGCCCGTCGCTGACGAAGGGCGAGTACCGCTACGACTTCGGTGATACGGCCGCGACGACGCCGCTGATGAAGATGCACACGCTGGGCCACACGTTCGTGCCGCCGGGGATCCACGCGGGCGGGCTGCGCTACCACGCGATGGCGCCGCTGATCTGCCAGCTCCACGCCTTGGGCGTGATGGAGGCGCGGGCGTACCACCAGAACCCGGTCTTCGAGGCGGCGCTGCAGTTCGCGCGTACGGAGGGCATCATCCCGGCGCCGGAGAGCGCGCACGCCATCCGCTGCGC
>DASWHH010000190.1:0-4762 GCA_036398295.1 bacterium | reverse complement strand
TATCACCAGACTAAAGCTGAATGTCGCGTCCTGAAAAAAGTTGACCGCTGATAGCTGAACGCTCAACTAAATATGGAAGCCTCAACAGAAATGTCCAACTTTGTGATTAAGCCGGCCACTGAAAAAGACATGCCGCTCATTCTCTTCTTCATCAAAAAACTGGCTGAGTACGAACGTCTTTCCCACGAAGTGGTGGCGACCGAAGAGAGTCTGCGTACCACATTGTTTGGGGAAAAACCGTACGCCGAAGTGGTGATTGGTTATTATCAAGACCAGCCTGTCGCTTTTGCGCTGTTCTTTCACAATTACTCGACATTTCTCGGTCGTCCCGGAATTTATTTGGAAGATTTGTTTGTGCTCCCGGAAATGCGCGGCAAAGGCTTTGGACGTGCCATGCTCGGCTATCTCGCGCGAGTCGCGAAAGAGCGCAATTGCGGTCGGCTGGAGTGGTGGGTTTTGGATTGGAACGAGTCCGCGATTCATTTCTATAAGAACCTGGGCGCGATTCCGATGGACGAATGGACGGTGTTTCGAGTGACGGAAGAAGCCCTGGAGGGGCTGGCATCGGTAGACAGGCAGTAAGCCAGTTGGCAGTAAGCAATAGGCAATCGGCACTTGCCAAAGTTAATTGCCTACTGCAAACTGACAGAAGTCGACCATAAAATACAGGAAAAAACATGTCCATCAAAATTGCCATTCTCACCATCTCCACCCGCGGCAGCCGGGGCGAACGCGAGGACACCAGCGGAGCCGTCATCAAAGAGATGGTCACGCAGATTGCTGGAGAAGTGGTGGATTATCAAATGATCCCGGATGATAAAAAGGAGATCGTCTGGCATCTGAAACGATTGGTGGAGGCGGCCAAGGTCGACCTCATCCTGACCACCGGCGGGACGGGCCTCTCTCCGACCGACCTCACCCCGGAAGCCACGCTCGAGGTTATCGAGCGGCGTGTGCCCGGCCTCGAGGAAGTGATGCGAATGACCGGCCTCAAGCACACACCCCATGCCATGCTTTCGCGGTCGGTGGCGGGCACGTACGAAAAATCCCTCATCATCAATCTGCCGGGCAGTCCCAAAGGCGTGCGCGAGAACCTCGAGGCGATTTTGCCGGTGCTGCCACACGCCATCGAGCTACTCACGGGCAGGCAGGTTCAAGACGCCGAGCACATTTTTCATCAGAAGAAATCCTGATGAAAAGTTTTGAGCCACGGATTGACACTGATGGAACACGGATTTTCGAGCGAAGTTTTTAAACGTAATTTCTTTCAACAGTTTGCCTGCTTGTGCAGACAGGCCTGCGCGGGGCAGGCAGGCGGCTGAGGTGCGCTGGATTCGTCCGTGAAAAATCGGTGGTTAAAAAGTTCGTGGCTGTTATCGCAGGAGTACTAATTTCTTCACCGCAATCGTGTTTTGCGCCGCCAATTGACAAAAAAAGACTCCCGAAGCCACCTCACGGCCAGATTCATCCCTTCCATCCCAAACGACGTTGTGCTCTCCGGGCGCGGCAATTTCATCAACTAACGTTCGAACTTCGCGCCCGCTTGTGCTGTACACTTTTATCGCAATCCGGGACTGCGCTGGCACGGTGTAAACAATCCGGGTTTCAGCATTAAAAGGATTCGGGAAATTTTGTCCCAGGCTGAAGGAATGAGGAACCCGCCGCTCTCCTTCACTAACGGCTGTGACCAGCACAAAATCCGCAGCGCTCCTGGGCAGAAGTTGGTAACCCGAGTCATAGGGCGGACTGGTATCGAATTGCCCGACGACGCCGGTCACATTTACCGAACCCGCCGGGGTTGGGGAGCCGCCGATGTTGGTGTCGCCATCGATTCGCAGGATGCAGGGGCCGGAGCCATCGTCAATGGTCAGGTTGGCATTGGAGGGCGTTGGCGGAAAGCTTCCGATGATGGTTGCGCCGGTGATTCGCACCAGCCGTCCCTCATAGGCCTCGCCATTAACGTCGATTTGCTGGGTGGTAACTGGCAGAATCTCCGGAAAACTCGAGACGCCGAGCCGGGTCGCCGAATGAGGTGTAATCTCGGTCAGTCCGTTGAAGAAGCTGACTTTTCCCGTGACCTCAAATTCAAGAGCGAACCCCGGGATGACCTTTTCCACAAAAGCCGAACCGAAAATCGCGATGCCGCCGGTGGAGTCTTGCAGAAATCCCGGGCCATCGAATCCAAACTCGCGGCCGGCCGTGGCCACACCGCGGATAGTGACATTCGTGACTTCGAGTTTCTCCGGCAAGCCGTTGGCGAAATTCCCTCGCAATTTCGCAATTGGCGTGATGACGCGTTCAACGGGCGGCGACTCACCCGGCGAGCTCACCCAAATGGGACTGGACCAGAGCACATCTGCATCCTGCTGGACGAGTTTCAGAAAATAGTAGGCCGTTCCGAATGAGGCGGAATCAGCGGTAGTCCAATTGAAGTCGCTGGAATCGAGATCCAGTTTTTTAAATAAGCGGCCATTTTTGTAAAGCTGCACCGATAAAAAATCCCTTTGCGCGTGAGCTGCAATATTGAACGTCACGAGGTTGTCGTCGTTTTCGAATATTTCTCCCATCCAGTGTCCATCGGCAGTGAATTCGGTAAGAAACATGCGGTCAGAAGCAGGACTGCTTTGAAAAGCGTACGTACGCCGGTTGCGAAAGGCGTCCAATACCTTTTCGCGGCTCAGGGTGTCGAGCAGTGCGCCCGTCAAATTGATGTTGCCGTCTCCGTCCACGCGGTTGCCGTAGTTGCTGCTGTGATTGTCCTGACCCGTAACCGCGCCCACGTGCCAGCCTTTTGACAGCGCCAGCAAATAAAACGGCTCATAGGGAGAAGAATCGAAACCGCTGAGAACTTCCAGTCCGTACATCAAAGAGTCAACACGTGCTTCATAAGTGAAATTGTTAAATTTGCTGCTGACATCGCCCGAAATCCCCGGGTGACAAAAGTGGGCGAGACTGTTTCTGGCCATGATAAAATCGTACATATCGTTGAGGTTGAAGCGCACATCGGCGAATACGTCGTTGTCGGCCAGGTCTGGGGAGTCATGAATCACCACGTGGCCGTAGCCGCCTGAGCTGAATACGAGACCGACTTCCTGCGATGCGAGGGCGACAAACTCATTGTCGGTGCTTGCCTGGGCTGCGTCTAACAACATTTGCCAGCCCTGCATGGGCTGCCCGTTGTTCAGCTCATTGGCGTGGTCAGAGAGGGCAAAGAAGTCCAGGTTGGCCGTGTTTCTTGCATAGTCGAAGGCCTGGGTTGGCAGCGCCGAGCCAGTCTGAGAATCAAAAGATAACCTCGAGTGTTGATGTAAGTCCCCAAAGACAATTTTGAAGTTTTGGCCAAGTAGAGTCGAGACACAACCTAACGAAATGCAACTGATGAAAACCGGGAGTTTAGAATTTAGCATTTTTCAGCCGCGTTTTGTTATGAATTGGAAAGAGGAGTGCAATGCTTTAGCATTGCAAAACTGAAGTTTTGCACTCCAGAAATAGCAACGGCGCACCCGATAATTGTGCGCCGTAATTTGGTCTTTTTGATGACGGGAATTATCGTGCCGCAACATCAGTGGACAACCGGAAGCGCACGATGCGATTGTTGCCGGTGTCCACCACGTAGAGCGTCTTATTGAAAATGGCGACCCCGTGCGGCTGGTTGAACTGCTTTTCGCCGCTGCCGGCGCCGCCGAAAGATTGCTGTTCTTCTCCCGACACCGAAAATTTGAACAGAAAATTCAGGTCCGCATCCACAACGAAAATGCTGCCTTCTTCGTCCACGGTCACATCTTCCGGAAAGGAGAATTTTCCCGGCTCGAAAAGGTCGAAGTCACCATCTGCCGGGTTGAGACGGGGTGTGAAGCCGAACTCGCCGCTGGTGATCCACTGCACTTTGAAGGAATTTTGTCCCACCATGCAAAAAATGAAATCGATGTTGAAATCCCGCAGGGTGGTGATGCCGCTTGGATCCGATGCCGATTGGATGCCGAGGCCCAGGGGTTCCAGGTTGACGGCATCCGGCAGGCGCACGTTAAAAGCTTCCGGGAAGATGAGCACCTGGTGGTCGCGCCTCTGGTCGCCGCTGGCGGAAACATAATAACGGATAACGCTTTGCCCCTGCACGCTCGCCAATACCGCGGCAATGCCGGTGTAACGGTGATCCGGATTATCCGTTTCCTCAAAAACCAACTCCACCGGCGCGGCTGCGATATCATGGTCGTTAACCACCATGTTGATGCGATAGATTTTGTTGCTATCGCTAACGATCAAAAGGTTGAGCTTGGAATCTTGCGTCAAACCGACCGGGTTGTCTACGGGCTGGGAGTTGCCAAGGACATTGCCGGCGAGGTCAAGCAAAACAACACGGTCGTTGCCCGTGTCGGCGACATAGATCAAGGGTTCGCGACCAACCAGGATATCCTTCGGAGCGGAGAAACCATAACCACTATTGGCGTCCCAAACCGGGCTCAGCTGCAGATACGTCGTGTCACCTACAGCGCCTGTGCCGTCGCCATCGGGCTGCTCTGGCAACGGAAATTTGTCTCCACCGCAAGCAACAATGAGAACAATCACAACAAGACACGTAATCAAAAAAAGAGTTGGGGAAAACCTTGGGCTCATAGTCATTTTCGATTAACCTGAATTATTCATGACCCATTAAGAAAAAGACAAGGGGCCTCCATGTCTGGATTAATGGAGTGCTGGAGTGGTTCTCCATTGATCCAATACTCCAGCACTCCAGCACTCCATTCCTCCCCGCCGCTTCACG
>DASWHH010000189.1:0-3254 GCA_036398295.1 bacterium | reverse complement strand
TGGGGACTCTGGTGGACCTAAGTTGTTATGCTAAGGGCGGATTTCTCACCAACGATCACGGCGGCATGAAAGGATGCGGCACCGCCTGCGTCAAAGGCGGTCTGCCGGTTGCCCTGGTCGATGCGAACAAAAAGGTGCATTTCCTGGGCGTGGCCTCTTCGGGATACGCCGACTACGTAGGTAAAGAAGTTCGTTTTACCGGCAGCCACGGGCAGCATGCCGCCAATGTCTTCCTTCCCGAAAAATTTGAAATCAAGGAAGGCGATAAGTGGATGGAGAAATCCCTACCAAAAAATATGATGTAAGCCATAGCAGCCACGCAAGTCGGGCTGTCCAAAAAGTGGAAAAGTCATTCTGATCCCGATGAGTCCGGGAGAGAATCTCCCGGGCGTGCTCAGAAGGGGATTTCTTCGGTAGAAATGCAGTTGCTCCTTCAACGGGACTGTTTCCCCCGAACCAGGGGGTTGCCGTGAGAGGATGAGCGCTGTCATCGCGAGACTCGCATTTTTCAACGAAGCGAGGCAGTCCACGCAAATATGACGCTTCCTTGCCAAAAAACGATGGCAGCCAGCAACCCCCGGATTGACAACCGTGCCGCACCTTTTGGACAGCCCTGACGCTTTGATGTCTCCCCTCCCTTTCAAACTCATTTTCTTTTTCTACGACGGAAAACCCTGCACCGTAAAACTTTGCCGGGTTTTCCGTCGTCTAACATTTTGAAACAATTCACACGACGAACCTCTAACCGAAATCTGCATGACGGATTCCGAATTAATCGCGAAGTTCCTGAACGGCAATATTGAAGCGTTCAACACGCTGGTCTGGCGATGGGAAAAAGGCCTTTACAATTTTGTTTTACGATACATCGGCGACCGCGAAACCGCCAAGGATGTTTGTCAAAAATCGTTCATCCGCGCCTATCAGAATCTCCATCGCTTGCGCGAATTGGAGCGTTTTTCTACGTGGCTCTATCAGATTGCGGTCAATGTCTGCCGGGATGAATTGAAAGCGCAGCGCCGACGAAAAATGATTTCACTGAACAATTTAGAAGAGAGAGGCAATGGCGCCGAGGCGGGGGTTTTGCAGCACCTCGATGATGCGCAGCCCCATCCGGAATCTCAGGCAAACCAGCGCGACCTGCGCGAGCTGCTGGCGCAAGCCCTTCAGGAAGTTCCGGAAGAGCAGCGCGTGGTGATCATCATGAAAGAATACCAGGGCCTGAAGTTCACCGAAATCGCCGAGATTTTAGAGACATCGGTGAACACCGTCAAATCGCGTATGTACTATGGACTGACCGCCTTGCGCAAGGTCTTCAAGCAGTGGAAAATTTATGAGGAGATGTTGAAATATGAAATGTGATTTTTCCAAAGAAAAGTTGCTCGATTATTTTTACGCGGAAGTCACGTCTGATGAAAAGTCTGAGGTCGAAACCCATGTCGCGGGATGCTCGCTCTGCCAGACTGAGCTGGCGCAGCTCCAGCAGACATCCGTCGTGCTGGGCCGTTGGTCCGACGAAGATCCCGGCCTCAATCTAAAATTCGTACAGCAGAAATCATCCTGGTGGACCTGGCTGGCCCCGTTGCAGGGAAGATCATGGCCAAAGTTTGCGCTAGGGTTTTCTATGGGACTGGCCGCGGTGCTGGTGATTCTTTCGCTGATGAATTTCGAGGCCAACTATGCCGACGGCAGCCTCCATGTGAAGTTTAGTCTATTCGATCGTACAGGTCCAAATTCATCCCCGCCGCTCGAGGCACTGGATCAGCCGATCACCCAGCGCGAATTCGACGCCTGGAAGCAGGCTGCCTACGAACTGATGCAAACCATGATTGACAATGCTGCGACCCAGCAACGTTACGAGCAACGTTTGTTGCTGACGCAAGTTGCGCGCGACCTCGATTTGAAGCGGCAGCAGGACCTGCAGCGGGTTGGGCAGGGCCTGGAAGTCTTTCAACTGGTGAACGAAAATAAGTTTCGTCGCACCAACGAAGTCTTACAGCAACTAATTTATGCCGCCCAGGTCCAAACTACCGACACCAATCGCATCGAGAACAAATGACCACCAGATCGGAGTAATAAAAATGCATACGAAGAAATCAAGATGGCGGGCGTGGCCTGGTGCGACCGTTTTCACGATCGTATTGATGACCGTCGCCACCACGTTCGCGCAGACGACAAAAAGCATTAACTGGGAACGCATGCAGCGTGACCTTGACATCATGGAGGGTGTGTTATCGAAATTGCTGTTACGATCTTCACACGAGTGGGGGCCGTCGGGCAACAATGTCAACGGCGTTTATTTCGAAGACTATGGCGTGGTGTTTCAAGTAGAATACGACGGCTTGCGGATTTTCACGTTATCCGCTAAGGAATTGCAGCGTTCCCTTCATGAATTACAAGAGACCACTCCGCAACCGGATGAGGAAGGGGAGTTTGTGTTGGCGCCAGAAGCTCCGGAGGTTGGCCGCGTGACCGGGGTGGCGGAAGCTAACGCCGGCAAGCGCGTGGAGCGGATGAAATCACAAACAATCGAGTTTTTGGCTGACTACGCCGACGCCATGGGTCAGCTCGAGGACAGCGATCACATTACCGTGGTTTTGGATCTCGGCAATTCCAGTGGCATTCAGATTTTTCCCCGGGACCGCGTTCGCCGGGAACCGGGAAAAGGCATTTCCATTCTGGAAATCAGTGCCTTGAAGGCCGATATCATAGAGCTCCGCCGTGGCAAATTGAGTGGGGATGAATTTCGCAAACGCATCCAGGTAAACGAGCGCAGCGATGATGAGAATATGTCCCGCAACATTGACATCATGTCCAACATTCTCGAAACGGCGTTGAGCCGCCGCCACCATGAAGACTATTATCTCGTTGGCAAGAATCGCGGCATTTATCTGAAAGGATTAGGGACCCTGTTCTTTCTGAATGCGGAATTGAGCCTTGGTAAGTTCCATGTTCCGGAAGTCGAATTTGGAGAAGCAGAGGACGTTGTCACGGTACGCACCGTCAAACGAGAGGCCAGGTCGAAAAAGAGCTTCGAGGAATTGCTGAAAAATTTTGAGGATACCTTAGTGGAGCTGTTTGGCGACTACGGCCACACCCTTCGCACCCTGGGCCCAACGGAGCAAGTGGTGGCCGCCGTGAGCTTTAATAATTATTGGGGACTGGAAGATGAGGCTCCCCGGCGTTTTATCTTGAAAGTCAAAAAGGAAGACCTCGACACCTATAACCGCGGTGGCATGAAGCTGGTCGAGTTCAAA
>DASWHH010000188.1:0-3294 GCA_036398295.1 bacterium | reverse complement strand
AAGGACCATCGTCCGCCTGGAGGCGGGTAGCAAATAGCCCGGACTCACCGGCAGACTTATGGGAGTGAAGTGTTTTTTTCGTCGCTTTGGGTTCAAGGTTTTCTTACCGGTTCGTCAAGAATATTTTAAGTTCAGTCGTGTCGTACAAAAACACCCTCCTGCCCTCTGCGAAAGGTGGGTGAGATGTTCCCCTCTGAGGCGGATTCAGGGCGATGTCATCACCACCATCGCGTACCGGCCACAAGGCTGAAAGCTATGCTCTGACAGCTGATAACTAAAAGGCAATTGCCACCGTAGCATACGGCCCACTCATCTTTCAATAGTAGAACGCCGCAAACAGATGAATGACAACCAGCACCAGCAGGACAATCGAAGCCGGCAAATGCAGATATAGCCACGTCTTTAGAGCCTTCTGCAGGGTATAATGGGCGTCGATTTCCAATTTTGATTTGTAAATCAACTCCAACTCCAGCAGTTTCTCCCGCTCGATGCCGGAAAGCAGAGTCTTCAAAAAGTCGAATTGTCGCAGTCGCCGTTGGATGCCGCCGGTGATATCAACATAATAGATCAACCGGGATCTTGGCGCGGTCAACGAGGGCGCAACCTTTTTGCGATAGAAATCTTTAATCGGCTGCGAACAGTTAGCCACGAGACTGTCGGCGTTCTTTTGGATAGCCCGAATCAGCTCAGGGATGCGTTCGTACACTACTTCGATAGACAGCGCCGAAGCAAGAATCCGCGGCAGCCATTTTTGCAGGGCGACTCCCAGAATTCCGCTGATGGTAACCCACACTGACAAAAGCCACAGCCACCAGAACAACGCGCCGTTTGGCAACCCGAAGCCGCTGTGCATGAACACCAGCAGCAGGAAAATCGCGCCGCCGTAAATATGAAATTGCACCCAGGTCTGTGCCCTGCCCCATTGGTGTCGTGAGGCCGTCCGCATTTTTCGCCGCCGAATGCCATAAAATGCGGCTCCGAGCATGACGGCGGCGGCGGCGGCCCCATAACTCAACCCCCACGCATTACCCGGATTGACTTCTGAGGCGATGATATTGACGAGGTAAACAAGCAGACAAACAGCCGTGGCTGCAATAAACAATGAGGCCCAGTTTGGAGACTGCACGAGTTTAAGCCATCTAAAACCGCTGCTGTTCCTGATACGGTCTCTGCGGGACATGAGGCGAGAGAACTTCTCCATGCCCGGCACTCGAATGGCGCAGCCATGCGGGCAATTGCTGACGCACGCCGGGGTGTGACCGGTGTTGAAACACAGATCACATTTGGTCGCGATTTGGCTTATCTCGTTGCGGGCTTTTTTTATTGCAGCGTGTTGGCCGAAGAGGACATCCGTCTTCACCATGGTGATGGCGTTGTATGGACATTTGTGATAACAGGCCTGGCAGCCGATGCATAGCTCGGGATCGATTTCCACGACGTCGCCGACACCGGCGCGGCGAATGGCGCCGGTCGGGCATCCGATCAAACATACCGGATCCTGACACTGATAACAGGATCGTGCAATGAGAAAGTTTTGATATTTCTCACCCTCGCGTACAAACCGCGGCAATCCGCCGTGAGTCTCAGCGCATCCACGCACGCAATCGTCACACCGGGTGCAAGTGTCGAGATCGATGACCAGCACGCTGTTGCCCTCGACCAGCCCGGTTTCCAGTGCCGTATTCAAAAACTCCGATTCGGCAATGTTGCGTTTGCTAAATCCGGATTCCTTGATACGCCGCGCCGACGATTCCCACAATGCTCTCTGCGCTTGAGGCTGCATCGCCATGAGCTTTTCGAAATCGGCCTGGGAAATCCGAACCAATTCTGTGTTTTCTACTGACGACGTGGTGTAAAGCCAGTTGGAGTGATTGAGTAGAAATTCGATTTCGCCCAGCACCATCCCCTTCGAAAGATAATTGACCACAATTTCGCCGGCGCCGAATTTCTGCGACAACTTCACAAACCCCGATCGAACCAGGTAGACCGCATCCGCGCGAGTACCCTCTTGCGTGATCACGTCACCGCGCCGAAAAGATTGCAGCTCGATATTCTGCTTGAACTCTTCGATGAACTTGTCCGAACAGCCCTGGAACAACGGCGTGTTTTTGAGCTGAGCCGATAACGAACGCTCCACATAAATTTTGTTGAGCCGCTTTTTCAGCGCTCCAGATTTCCGTTTCATGGCTTCGAGAGCCGGTACTCTGATCTGGATGAGAATACTCTGGGTTTCAGTTTTAGCGGTGACAGATTGCGGCCATCCCACCGACGCGCCGGTTTCGCCAAAAATTTCACCGGGGCCGAGCAACAGCTTGCCGCCCCACGAGAGGTCAACATCCATGGAAGAAAGGAAGGTAACCTTGCGGGACTTTTTTATCTGGGTGACCTGGGATTGCAGCACCGTTGGACTCAGGGCTTTGACTTTGCCGTTGCCATCCCTGGCATCCGCACCGTAAATCTTCGAGCGTTCTTTGTCGAAAATCGGTTGCGACAGCAAATTCTGCTGTTTTTGGATATAAATGTTAACCTGTCCCTTCACGATAAAAAAAGCCAGGTCGATGTACGAGCCTTCCTCGAACAAAACTTTTTGCTGGTCCCACACCGCGACGCAAATGTCCGGACTGATCTTTTCCAGAAAATCGAGATCGTATTCCTGAAAAATATCAAACTTTTTGAGCTTTGCCGCCGGCAGCCGATTATAAATTTTGCGAATGCCGGTGTGCTTGCCGAACGACGTCCAGCGATCCTGGAATTGTTCTTCGCGCCGGACAAAACTCCGGCTCCGAACCTGATTCATCATTGATTAATCTGCTGGTGAATGTATTCGATATAGTTCTTGATTTCTAACAAAATGGAATCCAGCGGCGCGTCTTGTGTGAACCTGGGCTCGAAAGGCCTGACCGAAATTGTCTTGTCCGGATTCAACCACGGTGGCAGACCCGGATCGACGTAAACGAACACGGTGTCGGTTTCCCCGGCGGCAAGCATCTCCGCGCCCTCGGGAAGACCCACCACTTTGACGGTGAATTCCGGAATCGGCCTGGCCTGCACGGCACGCTGGTACGACGCATCCGCCAGGTCTTCGCTGCGCGGAGTGTAGTCCCAGTGTTTGGAAATGCTATTTCGGATCCCTTTGATGTAATCGAAGCCTTCGCCGGTCGGGTGGTCGGCTTCGAGCAATTTTTTCTCGTTGATTTGATGGCAGTCCACACAGGTCTTGGCGCGGGTGTTGACGTTTCGCAACTCCCGCAAACCCACGCGCAGCGCTTTTTGATAACCGGCGCGCTCGGTGCT
>DASWHH010000187.1:0-5070 GCA_036398295.1 bacterium | reverse complement strand
ACGCTTTCGTTTTTATATCAAATCTGGATCGACTCCATGGACCGGATTTCCTTTCCCACGAAGGGAGTCTCTGCAGTTTTTAAGCACGAATTTGCCAATGAAGCAATTGCCAGCGAAAGAACGTTCAGTCGTCGCTTTTTTGATTTGCGAGTCATAGTCCCGGCGAGCAAAATGGTTTCTTTATCAGCTGAAATACTCCTGGGGACGACGTCCGGGGATGTTCCGTTGTATTATGGATTCTTCCTCGGCAATTTGGATCGCCCGGTGCTTTTTCCGGATCGATTGCTGTCATGGGTTTCTTTTGTGGGTTTGAATAACCAGGAACTGTCTGGCAAGCACGCACAATTTTTCCAGGCAGGCTTGCAGTATGAGTTTTTTCCCAAGTACTTTTTAGCGCTTCGCGCCAATGCCGGCAACACCTTTGAAGAATGGAAGTTGCAACTTTCACGAAAGCGGTTTGCTTCGGGCGTTGGGCTGACCGTTGGCCGGGAAACTGTCCTTGGCCCGGTGGAATTTACGGCGATGGGCGGCACGCGCCATAAATTGATACTCCATGTTAATTTAGGCTATCGTTTTTGAGATTGCAGTTATTTTGCTCGGGCGGGTGACTTTCTACACAAAATAACTGGCATGCCTGCAAGGTGTGGAGACTTGACTTTTCAGGAGCATAAGGCTATTTTTGGCTGCTCGTAAGAATGGTTTCATGCCCATTAATGGTTTTAATGAGGTGCGAATGAACGAAGCTTCGTCCGGAAATTTGTAAATGAACGAAGACTTGCTCATCGGTTTGGCGAGCATCGTACTATTGGGTGTCGGCTCGCAATGGCTGGCGTGGCGTCTCAAGCTACCGTCAATTTTATTTTTGCTGACATTCGGTTTTATTGCCGGTCCACTGACGGGATTTTTGCATCCGGATGAGTTGTTAGGCCACCTGCTGCAGCCGCTGGTATCGGTTTCGGTGGCGATAATTTTGTTCGAGGGTGGGATGAGCCTGCCCATCAAAGAGCTCCGCGAAATTGGCCAGGTAGTCCGGAATTTGATAACCCTGGGGGTGCTGGTAACCTGGGTACTGGTCACCGCCATGGCGTATTGGCTTCTGCAATTAGACTTCCATATCTCTCTGTTGCTGGGCGCCATTTTGGTGGTAACTGGCCCAACCGTCATCGGGCCGTTACTGAGACATGTCCGGCCCGTCGGTCGGGTCGCGAACATCCTCAAGTGGGAGGGAATCACTATCGACCCCGTGGGCGCGCTGTTAGCGGTGTTGGTGTTCGAAGCCATCATCGCCGGCGAATTTCAGAAAGCCAGTGTCGTAGTCATATTCGGAATCCTCAAAACCATCGTCGCCGGCGTTGCCGCTGGCGTGTTGAGCGCCAAGCTGTTGATTGTGCTGATCAAACGCTACTGGGTGCCGGATTTTCTGCACGAAGAAATCACTCTGACGCTGATGATTGGCGCTTTTGTGTTTTCCAATCATTTCCAGGGGGAGTCCGGGTTGTTTGCGGTCACTTTGATGGGCATGGTTTTAGCCAATCAGAAGACCGTGAATGTAAGACATATTGTTGAATTCAAAGAGAACCTGCGCGTGTTAATCATCTCCAGTCTGTTCATTCTGTTAGCAGCTCGACTGCAGCTTAGCGATTTGAATTTCATCAATTCACGAAGCTTGATTTTTCTTACCAGTTTAGTGTTGATTGTCCGCCCGGCGTCAGTCATGATTTCTTCATGGCGGGCAAACTTGAGCTGGAAGGAACGCGCATTCATCTCGTGGATGGCTCCGCGTGGGATCGTGGCCGCTGCCATTTCCTCGATTTTTGCTTTGCGGCTGTCGCAGGTCGGCTTCCCTCAGACGGAACACTTGGTGCCATTAACCTTCATGGTTATCATTGGCACCGTGACCATCTATGGTTTGACCGCGCTGCCGTTAGCGCGTTGGCTGGGGTTGGCGCAATCCAATCCCCAGGGCTTGTTGATTGTCGGTGCTCACCTGTGGGCTCGTGATCTTGCCCGGGCGGTGCAGCAAGAGGGTTACAAAGTCTGGCTGGTTGATTCCAATCCCTCGAATGCCTACGCCGCACGCATGGAGCATTTGTCCTGCTTCGGCGGAGATGTTTTTAGTGAGAAGATGCTTGATCAGATTGACCTTGACGGGATCGGACGTCTGCTGGCGCTGACCTCCAACGATGAAGCTAATTCGCTGGCGGCCCTTCATTTTCGGGAAACCTTTGGCCGCCACGAAGTTTATCAGTTATCCCCCGATAATCCGGACAAGGAAGGCGATTCAAGTTCGAGCCACCACTTGCGGGGCCGTTACTTGTTCGGGAAAAAATTAAGCCACAGGCGCATCACCGACTTGTACTCTAAGGGCGCGGTGATAAAGACTACCAAATTGACGAAAGAATTTGATTACGAAGATTTCCAGAAGCATTACCACGGTGGCGCCATTCCGTTAATTGTGATCGATCACGGCTCGAGACTCGTGGTCATATCGGCAAATGATCGGGCGACACCCGGCCCAGGAATTTCCATAATCGCATTGATCACTAAAGAAAACGTTAGTTCTTCATAATATAAGATAGGATGCTGGAAAACTCGCCAATGTACCCAATAATTCATGGTTCGATTTCACTCATCGGGATGAACACCCGGAGCGGAGTCGGGGGTGTATTTTGCGAGCTTTGCAGCATCCCACGCATGTTTTCTAACCTCCAAAATTGAACGAGGACTATGCCAAATCAAACTTTGCTCTGGATTGGATTTAACGCGTTTGTGCTCGCGATGCTGGCTCTTGACCTTGGTGTGTTCCATCGCCGCTCCCATGCTGTAAAACTGAAAGAGGCGCTCGCCTGGTGTGCGGTGTGGGTCTCGTTGGCTCTGGTTTTCTGTGTTGGTGTTTACTTTTGGTATGGACAAGAAAAAGCGTTGAATTTTCTGACGGGATACCTCATTGAGGAATCGCTCAGTGTCGACAATCTCTTCGTGTTCTTGACCATTTTTTCCTACTTCAATGTGCCGGCACAGTATCAACACAAAGTTCTCTTCTGGGGTATCCTGGGGGCATTGATCATGCGCGGGATTTTCATCTTTGCGGGCGTGACGTTGATTCGGGAGTTTCATTGGTTGATATACATATTTGGCGCATTCCTGATTTTTACCGGTATAAAAATGGCTGTGAAAACAGAAACCGAGATCCATCCGGAAAAGAACCCATTGCTCAAACTGGTGCGGAAGCTTTTTCCAGTAACTGAAGATTACGAGCAGGGCAGGTTCTTTGTCAAACGCGCGGCACGGACCTACGCCACCCCATTGTTTGTGGTACTGCTGGTCGTCGAAACCACCGATCTGATGTTTGCACTCGATTCGATTCCCGCCATACTGGCCATCACCCACGATCCTTTTATCGTCTACACCTCGAATGTATTTGCCATACTTGGATTGCGATCGATTTTTTTTGCGCTTGCCGGCATCATGAAATTGTTTCAATACCTGCACTACGGGCTTTCAGCAATTCTGGTTTTTGTTGGCGTGAAAATGCTGGTAGCTGAGTTCTATAAAATGCCGGTCACTATCGCGCTGGGTGTGGTGGCGGGCATCCTGGCGATTTCCGTACTGGCCTCGGTAATCCGCTCTCGCAAAGACGCCAAGGCGTCGGCTAACAACAATCATCATGAGCAAGCGGAATGACCGTGCCGCGAAAAATTATCTTGTTTTTTTGCATAAATAAACTAAATTTGAAACCAATTTTTGAAAACGGATTTAAAAGAAGTGTGCGTTACCAACGGATTCAACTTCATTGTTGAAATTGACAGGGATGGTTATTAGGGACAAGTTATGTCTAAGCAGCTTTCCAGTTCCGACAGTTCTTCTACCGAGCCTCCGTCGATAGGTTATTCCACTATTGCGAAGAGCAATCTCTCTGAGCACGGAGCGAACCCAAATGCTTTCGATGGCGCACAATACATTGTTCGCCTCACCCACCGCCAGCATCCGAAAATCCAAAAATCCCCAGCCAATCGCAATCGACTCTTATGAAAGAGATTTACGATTTTTGTATTGCCTCGGATTTCGAATACGATGCGGATTTTATCAACATATTTGAAGAGGCGGCGCGCGAGCAACGACTGACCACTTTTGTGGTGTGGCCGTATAATCTCAACGAAACCCTGCGTCGGCTCCGGCGGGATGAACTCGGATTCCAATTTTTTTATGACCGGGCATCTGATTCCTCCCCCGGTTTTCTGAAACTGAACAATTTTCTTGTTGAGCACCAGGTGCCGTTGCTGGATCCAATAGCCCAATTGCAGCGCGCATCGGACAAAGCCACCATGCACCTCGAATTCATCGCCAACGGTTTGATGACGCCTTATACCATAATTATCCCGCCATACGACACCTTGGAAAACATTTACCTGTCCGTTTCTGATCTTGCCAAGCTGGGGCGGGCGTTTTTTATTAAGCCTGCCAACACCACTGGTGGCGGCATCGGGGTGGTCTCCGGCGCCGAGTCGCTGCAGGATGTGTTGTCGGCTCGCAAAAAATTTCAAGGCGACAAATACCTGCTGCAGGAAAAAGTCGAGCCGCAGGAAAAAGATGGCAGGCGGTTTTGGTTTCGCGGGTTTTACGTCTGTGGCCGAGTCGAATTTACCTGGTGGAACGATCTTAGCCATGTTTACGAGGTTCTGGAAAAGCAGCATATCCGGGATTTCAAGCTGCAACCGCTTTTCAGGGTAGTCAAAAAAATCGCTGAAATTTCCGGATTGCAGTTTTTTTCAACGGAGATCGCTCTGAACCGGGAGGGCAAATTCATCATTGTCGATTATGTGAATGAGATCTGCGACATGCGCCTGAAGTCATTGCATTTTGACGGCGTGCCCGATGACATTGTGCACAAAGTTGCCCGTCGTATTGTAGTCCATGTCAAAAAAAAAATTCAAGTGGAACGGCCGGCTCCACGTTGAACAACAAATTTATCAGTTCGATGTTTCCATTATGTGGATTTGCGGCAGGCAACTAAGGTATTCTTGGGCTGATCGGTTCGGATTATGAAATTCATCCTCGTTGTTTCAAAAC
>DASWHH010000186.1:0-2333 GCA_036398295.1 bacterium | reverse complement strand
TTCCTCCAGTTCGGACGGTGCGGGATCGATTACATAAAGGTCAGATTCGCCGACCAGATAGGTGTTAGTATGGGTGGCAGGTGGTAGGGTGCGGGTTTTCAAGGAAACCATTTGGATGCCGGGCGTGAAATACACCCGGTGTATTTTCCCCCGCAAATAGGATTCGGCAATGTCGTTAACCAGCGGCGCAAATTTTAAAACCGAACGCCCGGCCAGCTCGCGCAACATCATGGTCACCGGCGGCACGATCAGCAGCTCGCCGTGGCGCCACTTCGCCAGGGCATCCTCGGCAAGGAGGAACCGGCCATCGATCAGCTCGCCTTTCACGATCTCCGGGTGGCTGCCCGCAGGTATTTTTGCCCAGTAAAACTGAGTTTCATAGCGCAGCGAAGAGAATTCCGGTGTAATGATTTTGCACAGCGGATGAAAATCCGACGCATCGATGAAGTGCTGCTCGTAATTAAGCATCGCCGCGAAGTTTATTTCACAAGCCAAGAGCTGCTGGCGATAGGTGCGAAGCCTGTCGTCGGGAATGGGGGATTGGCCATGGCTCAACAAAACGCCGGTCTCCTCAAGAATCTCGCGTGCGGCGGCCACCAGGTTGCGCCGCGAGTCATGGTCAAAACTAACGGCATGACGTAGCTCAATACTATCTCCTTCATCATCCAGCTTGCCGCCCGGGAAGGCATAGTAGCCGCCAAAAAATTTCAACGATGGGCTACGCTGCACCAAATATACTTCGGTGGAATCCGGATCGCGGGTGAGCAGAATGCTGACGGCTTTGCGGCTTGACATTCGATAACCTGCTCGATGGTCTTGATACGGTCAAAAACGTGAAAAAGGTAAATAGATTATTTTTGAGAATCAAACTAAAAATTGCGCGTTAGGAAAGATCACGACCGGAGTTAGCAATGACACCCTTCAGGGTTGATCAATTGCCAACGGTTACCTATTATAGGCAATGTCAGTTTTGCCAAGGTTTCTCAAATGACACCGTCGCCACGCGCCCAAATGTTTTCCTCACGTTTTCGCTGGAATTTGCAATCCAACCCGCTGAACGATCTGTTGGAAACCAAGCGTCTTAGCGGCGTCACGATCCTCGATCTCACGGAGTCCAACCCCACCGCTGTTGGATTGCACTACCCGGTTGCTGAAATCTTGCCGGCCCTGGCTCAGCCGGCCGCCCTGCGCTACGAACCCCATCCGCGCGGTTTGCTGGTGGCGCGCCAGGCGGTCGTCGACTACTATCACCAGCGCGGTGATGTCGTGGACGTGAAACAGGTTCACCTGACCACCGGTACCAGCGAAGCCTATGCTTTTCTCTTCAAGCTGTTGACTGATCACGGTGACAACCTGCTGGTGCCGCAACCCAGTTACCCGCTGTTCGAGTTTCTGGCGGGCCTGGAGGGCGCCGAGCTGCGGCCGTATCAATTGGACTATCAAACTGACGAGGGCTGGGCGATAGATCTGGACTCCGTATCAGCCGCGATCAATGAGCAGACGCGCGCCATCATACTGGTTCATCCCAATAATCCCACCGGCTCCTATGTCAAACGGACCGAGTTGAAATCGCTCGCGAGTCTGTGCAAAAAACATAATCTCGCTCTTATTTTCGACGAGGTCTTTTTTGATTACCGCTTGCGGGGCGATACCGCCTTCGGTGGCGTGGCGGTTGCAGACGTCCTGACTTTCGTTGTCAGCGGCATTTCCAAAATTCTGGGCTTGCCGCAAATGAAATTAGGGTGGATGGTGGTAAACGGTCCGCAGGGAGTTCGCAGGTCGGCGCAGGAGCTGCTCGACCTGGTCGCCGATACCTATCTTTCGGTGAGCACGCCGATACAACATGCCGCGCCGCACTGGGTGCGATTGCAGCCGCGGTTGCGTCAACAAATTCATGAGCGGGTGGCCGGCAATCTGAAATGGCTGCAAACGCAACTCAGAGATCGGCCTGCAGTCCGCTCGCTGAATGTGGAAGGCGGCTGGTACGCCATCATCGAATTGCCGAAAATCGATTCGGAAGAGCAGCTGGTTTTGAGGTTGCTCGAAGAAGAGAACGTGCTGATTCACCCGGGCTTTTTTTTCGATTTTCCCCGCGAAGGATTTTTAGTTATGAGTCTCTTGCCGGCTGCCGATGACTTTCAAGAAGGGCTGCGGCGGCTGCTGAAGCTTTCCTTGCACCCATCAAAGGATTAGCCCGAATAATTCACAACCACAAAGACACAAAGATCAGAAAGTTTCAAACAAAGTCTTGAGTTAAAGACAATCACCGGACACATCGTGATAAGCTCACCGAAAAGAACTCCTACAGAAGTGACTTCAAATTATTTCAGCAA
>DASWHH010000185.1:0-1533 GCA_036398295.1 bacterium | reverse complement strand
GTTGGCGAACATACGGTACTGGGTGTCGGTTCCGCTGACATCGCCAACCAGGAAAAGCCCGGCCATCTCTCCTGCGGCCTCATCGTAGTGGGAAAAGGCGCGGAGATTCCGTCCCGATTCAAGATTGGCAAAAACAGCATTCTCTATCCAAAACTAAAAGCGGCAGACTATCAAACCAACGAAATTCCGCCGGGCGAGACTATTCGCCCGCGGCATATTGAGATGTAATGCAAACCTCCGGTTTGCCACATTCTCAAAGCAGAGCTTTGAGTTACGACTCCGATGAGAAATAAGACTTGAAAGCTGTCATCTTAGCCGGCGGTTTAGGCACCCGGCTTCGCCCGTTGACTTGCAGCCTTCCCAAGCCAATGGTGCCGGTGATGAATCGGCCCATTCTCGAACACATCGTTCATCATCTCAAAAAAAACCATATCACGGATCTCGTTTTCTTGCTGTACTACGAGCCCAAAGCCATTCAAGACTATTTTGGGGATGGCTCGCAACTCGGCGTTAAAATTACCCACATATCAGCCACGGAAGACTACGGCACCGCCGGTGCCGTTAAACTCGCTGCCCGTCTGCTGGACGACACGTTTGTGGTGCTCTCCGGTGACGGCATCACCGATCTGGATTTGACACGCCTCCTCGATTTTCATAAGCAAAAACGCGGGATGGGAACTCTCGCCCTGGCTCACGTTGCGGACCCTTCGCCTTTCGGCGTGGTGGTTACCGATGCCCAGCAGCGCATCACACGTTTTCTCGAAAAACCCTCGTGGGGGCAAGTCTTTAGCGACACGGTCAATATGGGCATCTATGCGCTGGAGCCGCAATTGCTGGATTTTATCCCGGCGGGAAAAGAGTTTCAGTTTGAGAAAGAAGTCTACCCGAAACTCGTCGAGCAAGGGCGGCTGCTGTATGGTTTTGTGGATGACTGCTACTGGAAGGATATTGGCGATTTGCGAACCTATCATCAGGTGCACCGCGATGTTTTTGAAAACCACCTCAAGCTTCACGTAAGCGAGCCCCACAAGAAAGGCGCCTGGCGCGGGAAGGGCAGTAAACTCGGCAAGGGAGTGAAATTGGTGGGCGGAGTGGTCATTGGCGAAAATTGTCACATCGGTGATGGGACAACCCTGCACAATGCCGTGTTGGGAGACCATTGCCGGATTGGCCATAACAGCAGCATTCGAGATTCGATCCTTTGGAGCGGCGCGCGGGTCGGCAAGAACTGTGAGCTGGCAAACGATGTCATTGGCCGTGACGTTGTCATCGAGGACGGTTGTGTGCTGGATCAAAATGTCATCGTCAGTGACGGTTCGAAAATCGGTGCCCAAAGCCGCATTCACACCAATGTGAAAATCTGGCCCAACAAAGAGGTAGAAGTGGGTTCTGTGGTGAACGCCAGCATCGTGTGGGGCGACAAATGGCAGCGGGGGCTATTCACCGATGCGCGCGTCACCGGCCTGGCCAATTTTGAGATTTCGCCGGAGTTTGGCGCGAAGCTGGGAGCCGCATTTGGCGCCTGGGTGGGCA
>DASWHH010000184.1:0-3376 GCA_036398295.1 bacterium | reverse complement strand
GCGGCGACAGGGACGAAAACAGCTGAAATGTTTCGCCAAAGAATATCCTGACGCAGACTTGCTGAAAAAAGCCCCCATCTGTTCGGTGAATTGTTTTTATTGGGGTGATTGCGAATACCAGGATGGCGGCCATCCGTGTCGGGTGCGGCATGTCGAACCGGTGCTGCGTTGATCTCACGGATTATTCGTAATTCGAAATTCGATATGCCTTGTTCGACATTCGGGTCAAAGAATTTTCAACAAACTGGAATGACGAATATCGAACAAGGAATTTCGAATAATGAACCGAAAAATAAAAACTACGAAAGGAGATTGATTTTATGACCAACATTAAACCACTGGGGGATCGCATTTTTGTCAAGAAATTGGAAACGGAAACCAAAAGCGGCAGCATCATCATCCCGGACACGGCCAGGGAAAAACCGCAGAAAGGAGAGGTCGTGGCGGTGGGCCCGGGCAAATTGGACAAAAACGGCAAACGCATCGAGCCCCACGTGAAGAAAGGCGACAAAATCCTGTTCGGCAAATACGCCGGCGACGACTGGAAAATCGGCAACGAGGAATACCTGTTTTTGACCGAGGATGAGGTGCTGGCGATTTTGTGAGAAACGCTTACTGACTATAATTTCACATTAAACCCACAGCTCGATCTATTTAAGCCCGTGAAGTCCTGTCGAACGGACGAATCGAATTCTTTTCATGCCAACATAACGTGGGTGACTGAACAACCATTTGATTTTATCGTTGCCAGTTCATAACTTAGCCGAGCACAGTATTGAGGTGAAAAAATGTCCATTTCAATAAACGCCGAACCTGTTCCCCTTCTCACTGGCAAGGATGGTGTGGTCCGCGTTAGTGATACCCGCGTGACGCTCGATACCGTCGTTGCTGCTTTCAATGACGGCGCCACGGCGGAGGAAATCGTCCAGCAATATCCTTCGTTGCAGCTCGCTGATGTTTATGCGGTGATCAGTCACTACCTCAGAAATCGCTCAGAGGTTGAAAAGTATTTGCGAAAACGGCAAAAGCAAGCCCAAGAAATACGCAAACAGAACGAGGCTAAATTCGATCCATCTGGAATCCGTGAGCGTTTACTGGCTCGTCGTGTCAAGGATGAGGAATAAACAGGAATGCTTCGGTTGGCTGCTGATGAGAATTTCAATCGCGACATTGTACGTGGGTTGTTACGTCGGAAACCAGATCTGGATATTGTTTGCATTCAAGATGTTGGACTTTCACAGGCTGAAGACCCGACAATCCTTGAATGGGCAGCAAACGAGAACCGCGTCTTGCTAACCCATGATGTATCAACCATAACTCGGTATGCTTACGAGCGGCTTCAAGCAGGACTTTCCATTCCCGGTGTGTTTGAAGTAAGCCTGATACTCGCCGAAAGTAGTCTTGAAGGAGAATGGGAAGGGCAAATACGATATTTGCCTTTGTAAACAAGTTGACTCATTCTGACCAATTGAAATTTGCCGCTCGGTATTGAATCCGAAATGGAGTCTCCCCCGTGGATTTTAGCATGAGCTGAAAGCTAAATTCTATCTAAACCCGTGAAAGGTTGGACTGGAGCAGCGCGTGGCAATGTTATCCTATTAAAACAAAGCGAAAAATGTCTACATACAGATGTTTTTGATCTTTATATCAGAAACTGTGAAACACAGTTGGTGACGATTAACTGCTAAGTGAAGTGCTTTAAATGTTTACACAAGAACAACTGTTTGAGATTCTAAAACAGTTCACCGCGTTCCAGCATTTTGCCGACCGCGATAGCGCACCAGCGCCTCGAGAAAATAATAATCCGCAAAAATCACTGGCACGTCCACATTATCTACAAACCAAATCCGCAACCATCCTCCCCCGACCGTACCTTTACTGTAAATCTCGATCAAAATCACGCCACAGGGGGAGGCACGACACACAACGCGCGTTTGCAGCTATGGACGACCTCCTCATCAAAGTCAACCAAACCACCATTGGGCCGCTCTCTGTCAAAAAAGTAGAAAAACTCGTGCGCCAGGGCGTGCTCACCTGCCGCGACCTGGTTTGGGACCCTCATTCCAAGGGGTGGATTCCGGCGCAAACCATCCGCCAGCTGCAGCATCTGTTTGGCTCGGCGCCTGCCGGCCCGGATTCTCCGGCGCCAAGCTTTAAAACCAAAATCTACGCAGTGGCCAGCGGCAAGGGCGGCGTCGGCAAAACCGTGCTCACCGCCTCGTTGGGAGTGGGACTCGCCACTATGGGCAGCCAGGTGATTCTGGTGGACGCCGATTTCGGCGGCGCCAACCTCCACACCTGCATGGGCATCCTCAAACCCGATTACAGCTTCGATGATTTTTTCAGCCATCGGCGCCAGCCGCTCACGGACTTTTTGCTCGACACGCCGGTGCGCAACCTGCGCATGATCAGCGGCTCGTGTGGATCGCTAGGGCTAGCCAATCTCAAATACCCCCAGAAGCAGCGACTGATGCGCGCTCTCAGAACCCTTGAGGCGGATCACCTCATCATCGATCTCGGCGCTGGCTCCGACTTCAATGTCATCGATCTCTTTCTTTTGGCCGATGAACATCTGCTAGTGGTTTCCAACGAACCCACTTCCGTGCAGGAGGCGTTCGGTTTCATCAGAGTGTGTGTGTGGCGCGGCCTGAAGCGAGCGCTCAGAAAATTTCCGGAAGCGCTCGACATCATCATCCGAGAAGAGATTCATCGCCCCGGACGAGCCCAACTAACCGTCGCGGATATCGCCATGAAAATCCGGGCGTTGTCTTCACAAGCTTATGAAATCACCGCCAGCTTTCTGAAATCCTTTCAACCGCGCATCATTCTCAACAAGGTGCAGACAAGGGCTGAGCTGGATGAGGGCTCAGCCATCGTCACCGCGGCGGCGGAGTTGTTGTCCATTGCAGTCGATTGCCTCGGCTACATTTCATACGACCCGCTGGTCTCCGAAGCTGTCAAGAATTTCAAGCCCTTTCTTTTGTTGGATTCGCGATCGCGCGCGTCGCAAGACCTGGCGGCGTTGATTCGGGTGAAGCTGTTGGGAAAGAAAGGCTTCAGAGAGATGATCGCGAAACGCCTCTGGCAAAAGCACATCGCGAATTTTTCCCACACCTACCCGCAGGTTGATCTGAGCAAAGACGCCATCACCTGCTCGGACGCTTGCTTCTACTGGGAGAGTTGCGAGTTCAAGAATCCCGGCCTGCCCTGCCGCGTTCGCCATTTGGAATCTACCTTCCGCGATTAATTCCGTAGTATCTTTCCCTTGCTTTTTTCTGGATATAAAAATATATTGAGCATCGTTTGGGCAACCCGCGGAGACGGTGGTTTGCATTCCGATCCAACCTTTCGGGAACTTACCCACGACTTCGATGTA
>DASWHH010000183.1:0-6098 GCA_036398295.1 bacterium | reverse complement strand
GCCGACAAGGTTCCTTCATCATGGCGCTCACGGATTGCTTCCAGCCATTGTGAATCAACCGTACCATCGTCAGAGACCCCGAGTTTGACCACCATTTGAATGGCTGCAGAGGGGGAGCTCTTGGAGTCTTGGCTGAACCATGTTGCCGCGCCGACTGTAAAAGCAAGACCCTCCAAGATATGAAAAAACATCATTGAAGCAAAGAGTAAGATCTTCATAATTGCACTCGTTGGCTTTGCGTGATTCCGGGTGACAGGCGTTTGAGACCGGGCCGGTATAGTGAGAAAGCTCCCCGCATCCTCTTATCAGCTGCTGCGCCGCTCTTCACCAACGGATATCACCAGGCCATCGGGATCGAGGTACTGGGCGACGCGAGCGCCAAAGATCTCCGTCGGTTCCTGCAGGCAGGGCACATTGCTCTCGACCATTCGCTTATGGAACTCATCAAGATCAGGAACAGCCAGACCCGGACGGCAGCGTCCTGCAGGCGCATGCTTTGAATTGTCTTCATCAGAATTGGCGTTCTCACTTGCGTGGAGCGCCAGGGTCGCGCCGGCGGTCGCGAACTCGGTCCATCCGGGAGACTCAAATCTCAGGGGCAGTCCAAGCACGTCGCGATAGAACGACACCGACCGCTTCATATCGCTGACAAAAATTATTGCATAGTTTACTCGCATCACGCAACCTCCCTTCGTTTCAGGAACGCTATCTTGCACATTTCTAAGTTTGTATATTCAAAATTCGGCTCGCGGTTGTACCTCAATGCCTGGGCTTTTTCATTTACCATTTCGCTTGGAGCGAAGTCCTTCACGGTTCCCGGACCTCGCAAGGGCAGATCCCACGGCAATGGCGTTTACAGGCCGAAGCACAGGGCGAGGGCTCGAACACCAGCATCACGGCGGTCAGTTTTCCGACCGAATGCAACGTCAGCGACACCTCTACAGGCGGCCATGAACCGCGCCCGACGCAGCACAACATCATGGATGTGGCCATCCGGCAAGCCAGTTGTTTATGTATAAAGACATTTTTTCGGGCGGAACCACGATCAAAGCTAACTCATTTTGCCAAGTTCAGTGGGTCGATTCCTTTATCGAGAGAAAAGGAGGAACCTACAGCACTCACAACAGCAGTTTTCCGATCAAGACCGGTGAGTTCGCGTAACCGATAGACGGCTTCAATGCCTGTACAATGACCCCCAAGAAGATTTGTCAATCCTGCCTCCTGCAATTTTTCACCCGTCCATTGCAGTGTTTTGTCCGTGGCATTAAACAAGTGAAAACCGCCCAAGACAGCAAAAATGGGAGATGGCCGAATGAATGATCGGGCATATTCGATGGTGTTGACAATGCCGGCGTGACCACAACCTGAGATTACCACGAGACCCTGATCAGTGTCGACAACTAAAGCTTGGTCTTCCGGTACGGTGTCTTCCACCAATCCGGCCTCTGTTTTTATTTTTCCCAGGCTACTCCAATTGCGTTCGGGATATTTGCGAGGAATGGGACCGGTGAGCCACACACCTGGAAAAATCTCGGCCGGTTTCGTGTGTTGAACGAACTCTCCATGCAATTTGGTATACTCGGCTTTGATTGCAAGCATAGGGTTGGCTTCCTCTGTGCCGTCTGGCCGGCTATAGAAAATGCCTTCCCCGACATGCGCCCGGATCATCGCAGCAGGTACTTTCTTCGAGAGTTCTCGTCGCAGTGTGAGGAGGCCACCGACATGATCGTCATGATTGTGACTAATGATTACATCCGTAATGTTTGAGAGGTCAATCTGGAGTTCGACTGAGTTCTGAAGTACTGTGTTAGGGCGGGCGCCGGTATCAAAAAGGAGGCTTCGGCCATCAGTCTCGACTAAAGCCGCGAATCCCCACTCACCGATCCCCGCGTCAGCAAGCATTGTGGAAAGCACGGTCACTTTCAGTGATTGAACCGTGTGAGAGCTGTTCACTGGTTGGGCGTGCACAAGTTTGAAAGAGTAAAGGCCAAGAAGAATGGCCACCCTGAAGAGTAGAGAGATCATTCAAACCTCCATCACAGTGAGTTCGATGGTTGCGCCTCGTAAATGAAATCCCCTATCGTCATTTCAGAAGTCGCTCACGACCAGGCGGCATGCGAATTCATTTGAGCGGAATGCAACTAAGATAAGGCCTTAGCGCAAAAAGTCAACAAAAGAAATGGTGTAATTCAGTCTCCGTCGGGAATCCGTGCGGATTGTTTCGTGAATGGTTTGGTCCGAATTCATCCCTCGCACCTTGATTTGGTTCCAGCATCCAACTATATTTTGTCGGACAACTCACGCAGGCTGATGATGCAACCGTTCGTGTCGTGGCCTGCGTGGTTTTTAATTAAAAGGGAGAACGCCCATGAATTCATCGGATCAAAACGGTATTCGCATTGTGGCGATAAATGGCAGCGCCCGTCCGGGCAACTACACCGGCAAGGCCCTTAATTTAGTGGTGGACGAGTTGCGGCAGCAGCATGTGACGGTTGAGCTGATGGAGTCGGGGAAGCTGCGCTTGCCATTCCCCGGCAGCGACCCGGCGTCGGAGGATGCGGCTCGCTTGCGGATGCAGGTGAAGCAGGCCACCGGGATCGTGCTGGCAACACCGGAGTACCACGGCAGTTTCAGCAGCGCGATGAAATTGGTGATTGAGAACTTGGGTTTCCCGTCGGCGCTGGCCGGCAAACCGATCGCCTTTCTGGGCGTGGCCGGTGGTGCTATCGGCGCCGTCAAAGCCATCGAGCACTTGCACAGCGTGTGCAGCCACGTGGGCGCCATCATCTTGCCGGGCCCCATTTCCGTGGCTAACGTTCAAAAATATTTTGATGAATCCGGACGCTGCCTCGACGAACGGGTTGAAAAACGCGTGCGCAGCGTGGCCACAAATTTGATGGATTACATCAAAGGTTACATTTGTCCGAAGGTGGCGTTGGAGCAGCTGGTGCGGGAAGGGGCCGTAGCGTTGTAGAGGCGCCATCATTATGCTGCCGTGTATCGACAAGGTAGGGGGCTGTCCAAAAAGTCAGTTATGTCATTCTGAGCGTAGCGAAGAATTTTCCTAAAGGTGCACAAGTAAGGAGATTCTTCGGCAAGAAACGCCTCAGAATGACAGCTCTTTACACTTTTTGGACAGCCACTACGGAGTGGCTGTCAGCGGTTTCGGCGTGGCCACTTCTGCAAGCTCCACAATTTTTTCCGGCTTGCCCATCACCAGGATGTTATCGTCGCCGTGAAGCTGATCCCCGCCGTGGGGATTGGAGGTAAACGCGCCCCCCCGGAAAATTCCCAACACGTTCACGTCGTAGTTCTGGCGCAGGCGCAGCTCCAGCAACGTCCTGCCGGCGAGCCGGGAGTCCGGTGCTATCTTCAAATTACACACTTCCAGTTCAGGTATTTTGAAGTCGCCCACCACCAGGGCGGCACTGGTCCGGCTGCGCAGCATTTCGTAGCTATCAGAGCGAATTTGCGCGCTCAGGGCTTCGATGCGGTCGCGCGGCACTAAGTAGTGCCGCAGCACGCGGGTGAAGATTTCGATGGAGGTTTCAAATTCTTCGGGAATCACCTCGTCGGCGCCTATTTCATAGAGCGGCCACATTTCCTGAACGTAGCGAGTGCGGGCGACGATATGAACGGAACGGTTGAGACGCCGGCACATTTCCGTGACCTTTCTCGTTGCGGCGGCATCGGAAATGGCGACCACTGCCACGCGCGCGTTCTCGATGCCGGCATGGCGCAACACTGACTCTTCACCGGCATCACCGAAAAAAATCGGCTCGCCGTTGGCGCGTTCAACCCGCACCGTTTCCGGATTCATCTCAATGATGATGTAGGGAATACCGGCCGCTGCCGCTGCCAGCGTGACATTGCGGCCGTTGATCCCGAAGCCAATGATGATCAGGTGATCTTTGAGGGCTTCGATCTTTAATTCAGTAGGCAGCTCGTTGACGCGATAGAAACCATTCTTGATTCGCGACGGTAGCGGCAACCGCATGAAGAAATCCCCGATGCGACCTGACGAAGCGATGAGGAAAGGGGTGGCGGACATTGAGATGAGAGAGACTGATAAAAAAAGCTGGTAATCTTCCGCAGGCAAAAGCTGAAAGGATAATCCAATTTTGGAGAGGATAAACGAAAACTCGCCGATCTGACTGATCATCAATCCGAGCATGATAGAGGTTCGTAACGGAAAGCCCAAAATCAATCCCGCCAGGGCCGCGGTCAGCGTCTTGATGGTGATGATCGCCAGGAACAATGTCAGAATGAAAATCGGCCGATCAAAAACTACGTGCACATCTAACAGCATTCCGATCGAGACAAAAAACAGGCTCAGGAACAAATATTGAAATGGTAGAATGTTGCCCAACGCCTGATGGCTGTACTCCGATTCGGAGATGATCAGTCCCGCCAGAAAGGCGCCTAATGACAACGACAGGCCGATATGGGAGGTGAGCCACGCAACCGCAAAGCAAATCATCACCACACTCAATGCAAACAATTCCCGGCTGCGGGTCTTGACGACCTGGAACAAAATTTTTGGGACGATCCATTGCGAGCTAATAAACACCAGCGCCACCATCACCACGGCTTTGAGCAGCAACAGCAGGAAGGTTTCCGTGAAGTTTTGAGTCTGGCCGGCAAGGATCGGCATGAACAGGATGATTGGAAAAATGATGATGTCCTGAAAAATCAGGACGGCGATGGCGTTGCGCCCCTGTGGGGTGTCCATCTCAGCGCGCTCTTCCAGTAGTTTCAGGACGATGGCGGTGCTGCTGAGCGCCAGCAGGCAGCCGAGAAAAATCGCTTCGCGCGGTGGACGGCCGAACTTTTGCGCGCAGAAAGCCACAACAGCGATGGTGAGAATCATTTGAGCCGTGCCGCCCACCAGCGCCGCGCGCTTGAGCTGACCGAGCTCTTTGATGGAAAAATGGATGCCAATGGTGAACAACAGGAAGATGACGCCAATCTCCGCAAGAAGCTCCACTTGATGGGCCGCCTTAATGAGGCCTAATCCATGCGGGCCAGCTAAGACACCGGTGAACAGCAATCCTACCATCGTGGGGACTTTAAATTTGTGAAAAATCAGCAGAACAAAAATCGATATCGCGAAAATGATGATGATTTCTTTGAGCAGGGTCAGGTCCATAGTGGAGAATATAGGATTTGCGGACGGACGTTTTCAAACAAATTAAATTATTTTGAGATACTTGCACGTCGTGATTAGAATGACATTTTCTACTTTTTGGACAGCCCCCACGGTGGGGTATGGGACGTTTTTTCGGTGGACTGTTGCCTCACCGCGGGTATCAGCCATAATGCCGAAAGACCCGTTATTGCCGAAATCGCCGATGCCGAGAGAATTCCGACTTTAGCGAGGACGAGCGCGCTTTCATCCGTGAAGGCCAAATTGCCGATGAACAGCGACATGGTGAAGCCAATCCCCGCCAGAAGGCTCGCTCCGTAAACCTGAGGCCACCTCAGATCTTCCGGCAGCGGTGCCAGCCGCAAGCGAACCGCTAACCACGAAAAAAGCAGCACACCGATTTGCTTGCCAAGAAACAGCCCGAGGGCGACACCCAGAGTAATGGAGTGGCTGAAATTGGACATGAAATCGCCACCCACGGTCACACCGGCGTTCGCCAGCGCAAATAATGGAATGACAAAAAATGTAACCCAGGGATGAAGCGCTTCTTCCATGCGCTGTAACAGAGGGGGAGCTTTGTCGGATGTTTTTGGCGAGGAAGCGTCTCGTCGTAACGGGATGGTCATCGCCAGCAAGATCCCGGCGATGGTGGCGTGAACACCGGACTTGAGAAAAGCCACCCAAAGTCCGATGCCAAGAATAATGTAAATCAGCGCAGAAGTCACCCCAATTCGGTTCGCCGCAATGGCAGCGGCAAGAAATCCGACACCCACCAGCAGGCTAATCCACGAAATATGGGCGGTGTAAAAGAGCGCGATCACCAGCACTGCGCCGATGTCATCGATAATGGCAACGGCGGTGAGAAACACCTTCAGCGTGAGCGGTGCCTTGTTGCCCAACAACGCCAACAGACCCAGCGCAAAGGCGATATCGGTGGCCATCGGAATGCCCC
>DASWHH010000182.1:0-4048 GCA_036398295.1 bacterium | reverse complement strand
CGTTCGTCCCGTGCACGAAGTGGTGAAAGTGGATGTGTTCATCCCCGGCTGCCCGCCCTCCGCGGATGTGATTTTCCACGCGCTGCAGGAAATTCTGGAAGGTCGGATGCCGGACTTGCATGCGATGACACGGTTCGGGGCATAAATCATTGGGACGCAGATGGCGCAGATTTACAGGATTTCACTGTCATGCCCGCATGCTGTTAGCGGGCATCCATTTCGGGTACAGCAATTGGACTTCCAATTAAAACATTGGGGGAGTGACAATAAATGGAGAGAATCATCGAAGAAAAAAAATCAGAAGCTATAACTTTCGTTTATTCACACGTTATACGCAAACGATTCTGAGGACACTACAATGAACATCGACGATCTGAGAGCTGCCCAAGCCCATTTCGAATCGAGAAGGCAACACCAGCAAGCTCATTACAGAAAGTACGAAATGCTCAGAAGGGAGTTTGTCAAGTTATTTACGGTTGACAGACTCAAACGTTTGAGGAAGGAGGACTACGTTGAAGGCAAAGTCGTCAACGGAAAAGTAGATGATCATACGTTTTGCTACTGGGTGGAATGGAAAACAGAATCTCTCGGAAGAATGCAAGGTGCGAGGAGTGACAAGTTCGGCATCTATATGGAAAAGAAGACTCAAAAGTACAAGTATATCAAAAGGTTTTCCTCTGCCGATGAAGCTTTCCAGCATACAAAAGAACAAATCATACGTCTCGTTGAGATTGGGCGAACTGCTAATCCCGACGACCTCCACGCTATTGAGCTGTCGCCGATGTTCAAGGGCAAGATATTGTTCTTATACTATCCTCACAAGTATCTTAACATCTTCTCATCGGGTCACGTGGGATTTTTCATCAGAAGAATTGGTCTTGACAGCTCGGAAAAATGGCTATTGCATCAACGCCATTCGATTGTTGAGTGGAAAAACCAAGATAAGATAATGGTAAATTGGTCGATGTTTGAGTTTTCAGATTTCCTCTATTCCGAGTTGGGTTGGCCACCGAAAAGAGGTCAGATTCCAACTGATCTCAAGGACTACATAGAACCTGAGGATGAATACCCTGCCGTAGATGAAACTACACCTGAATTCCTTTCCCTCGCCATCGTAGACACAAGTCCTCCAAACGATGCTGAAACAAACCGATCTACCGTCATCAAACGTTCAATCGACTTTGAAAAGCAGAACCGAAGACAAAGACGCCTTGGAGAACTCGGAGAACAAATCGTCCTCAAGGCTCAAAGGACTTTCTTGTCAGGGAATGGGCACCCTGATTTGGCAAAAAAGGTGAAACAGATTTCTTTAGGGGATCCCTCTGCAGGCTACGATATTCTTACTTATGAACTCGATGGATCCGAAAAACACGTAGAAGTCAAGACAACTGGTTCTCCGCCTTCATCAGAAGTCTCTTTCTTCTTAACTGCCAATGAACTTCAGCAGTCCAAAGAGCTTTCAAATTACTATCTGTACATTGTCTTTGATGCAAGGAGCAAAAAACCCAAAATATGGCGTTTAGCTAATCCTGCAAATCTCGAAGGAAGAGCTTTACATCTCGTACCATTGTCTTTCAGATGTTCAATATTCACAAATTGATTCAGAACCTTCTGCGAATAACAAGCGGATTTACGACGCTCATGTCATTCAATATGGATTATAGAGTTCGCACTATTGTTTTTGCCGCAGGTTGGTTTGTGGCTAAAGCCACGAAAAATTGGTTGTTGATAATGGCGTTCGCCGCATCTTTTCGAGCGGCAAAAAACAACGGCGTAAACCCGCTAAACGAAACCATTTAAGAAAAACGAATAGTCGTTCTGCTCTATAAAAATGTGAGCGTAAAGAATTGGAAACCCCATGAAAACCATCGTGATCAATTCCGTGACCCGCATCGAGGGGCACGCCAAAATCACGTTTGCTAAACCTGTCATGCCCCGCGTACTGTTAGCGGGCATCCACTTCGGGCAACGGCAAATGGACTCCCGATAAAAGCATTCGGGAGTGACAATAGAATTTATTTGGAGAAAGTATGAAAACCATCGTCATCAATTCCGTGACCCGCATCGAGGGGCACGCTAAAATCACCATCCAGCTTGACCCAAAGGTCAAGTGGAGGATGCCCATTTTCACGTTACCCAGTTTCGCGGATTCGAGAAGTTGTGCGAGGGGCGGCCATTCTATGAAATGCCGTCGCTGATGGCCCGCATCTGCGGCATCTGCCCGGTCTCGCACCTCATCGCCTCGGCCAAAGCCTGCGACGATCTGCTGGCGGTGCAGATTCCACCCACCGCCGTCAAGCTGCGCAACATCCTCAACTCCGCGCAGATCATCCAGTCGCACGCGCTCAGCTTCTTTCACCTCTCCTCGCCCGATCTGCTCTTGGGCATGGACTCCGATCCCGCCAGCCGTAACCTGTTTGGCGTGCTGAAAGAAAATCCCCAACTGATGATGGACGGCATCCAGCTGCGCAAGATCGGCCAGCAGATCATCGAGTGGCTCGGCGGCAAGCGCATCCATCCCTCGTGGGTGGTGCCCGGCGGCGTCAACAATCCGCTGGGCGAAGACGACCGCGCCAACATCCTCGCGCTGATTCCGGAGGGACTGGCCATCGCCCAGCGCACCCTCGCGTGGTTCAAAAGCATCATGGAAAACTTCCGCGAAGAAATTCAGAGCTTCGCCAATTTCCCCACCCTGTTCTTGGGACTGGTGAATCGGCAGGGAATGATGGAGCACTACGACGGCAACATCCGCGTCACCGACGCCTCGGGCAGCATCATCGCCGACCAGATCGACACACTGCATTTCAATTATTACATCGGCGAAGCGGTGGAACCGAACACCTATTTGAAGTCGCCCTACTACAAACCGCTGGGCTATCCCGACGGGATTTATCGCGTGGGGCCGCTGGCGCGCCTCAACATCGTTGACGGCTGCGGCACCCGCCTCGCCGACGAAGAGTGGGCGGTGTTCCGCGAGCTGCAGCGCGGCGCGGTGCTAAGCTCGTTCTATTATCACTATGCGCGGCTCATCGAAATTTTGTTCTGCCTCGAAAAAATCCAGAACCTGCTCAACGATGCTGACATTCTCAATCCGCACGTGCGGGCGTTTGCGCAACCCAACCAGTTCGAGGGCATCGGCGTGGCCGAGGCGCCGCGCGGCACGCTCATGCATCACTATCGCATCAACAAAAATGGCAAAATCGAGTGGGCGAATTTAGTCATCGCCACGGGACACAACAACTTGGCGATGAATCGCGGCGTGCTGCAAGCGGCGCGCCATTTTGTGAAAGGCACGAAATTACAGGAGGGCATGCTCAATCGCGTGGAAGCGGTGATTCGCGCCTTCGATCCGTGTTTGAGCTGCTCGACGCACGCGGTTGGGAAAATGCCGTTCAATATTCAGCTCGTTGATGCTGAGAGGTCGGTGGTGGATGAGCTGACGAGGTAGTCAGTGGAGTGTTGGAGTTGTGGAGTACTGGAGCTGGATTGTTGGATTGATGGATCGATGCGGTTTTTGCTTTTTCATTACTCCATTACTCCACCACTCCATTGCTCCTCTTTGAATTAGATATGTTTATGCGAAAATCCCTGATCATTGGGATCGGCAACCCCTTGCGCCGCGACGACGGCTGGCATGTCGCGCAGCAGTTGCAGGATGAGCTTTCATCGGATGAAGTCGAAGTGATGGCGGCGCATCAACTGTTGCCGGAGTTTGTCGAGAAGCTCCGCGATGTCGAGTGCGCAATTTTCATCGATGCGCAGGTTGGCGATCGTCCCGGAGAAATCTCGCAGCGAAAAGTTGAACCCAGCGATAATCCTTCCGTTTCCTTCAGCCACGATTTTGATATTCCCACTTTGCTGGCGTTCGCAAAGACGCTTTACGGTCGCGTGCCGGAGGCGCATTTGTTCACCATCACCGGCGAGGATTTTTCGACGGGTGAAGGGTTTTCGGAGGTCGTCTCGAAACGAGTGGATGAGTTACGACAGATGATAATTGGTTTCATACGGCAATGAATTTCACGGAGAACGTGCCAGGCACTTTCAAAGT
>DASWHH010000181.1:0-2312 GCA_036398295.1 bacterium | reverse complement strand
AAAAACCACCGCCGAATCCGCAAAATGGTTGAAGCTATGCAACTGCCGTGGAATACGGAAAGCTTGAAAGAATCCACGATTTGGATGTCGGCCATCGGACTGCTGCTGGGTTACCTGCATTTCTTTTTTAGCAATGGCTTTTGGATCTGCGTGTTGAGCCTGCTTACGCTCGCGTGGGTTGCGGCGGCGCGAGAAATCTGGTACCGCTGGCGATTTGTGCTGAGCAAGCCGCCGAGAGCGCAAAGTCGAAATGGGCGTTGGCGGTGGCTCAAAAAGCTGCCTCTGGGGAGGAGATTTAGGGGTGGGTCCGTTGAAACGAGTAATCCAATAGAATCCGTTAGTCCGCTGTACTTTCCGCGGCGTGGAACGCTTTTGATCGGACTGCTCTTCATTCTCTATCTGCACTTGCGGATGCATTCGCTTGTTCTGACCATTTCCGCGCTACTTGTGATATTGCTTGTGGCTCGACTTTATCACCTCGGGCGAAAAATCGAGCGTGGCGACATCGATCCCGAGCTGCCGCCGGGTCGGCTGCGAAAAATCAAACGCATGATCTACACGGTGGTGCGGGCGCTGCCGGTCATTCGTCCCCCCAGAAAACAGGTGACGGCCCTGCATGGCGTTGATCTGAAAATCGGCAAGGGTATGTTTGGATTGCTGGGTCCGAATGGCGCCGGCAAGACTACTTTGATGCGCATCCTCGTCGGCGTTTTGAATGAAGATCGCGGCTCCCTGAAAATTAACGGGCACAAGCTGTCGGAGCATCGGGAAATTTTCCACGGCGCCATCGGCTATCTTCCGCAAAACTTTGGCCTTTACGAAAATATGACGCCGTTGGAGTATCTCAATTATCACGCGCTCACCAACGGAATCTATGAACCCGAGGGCCGACATGAGTTGATTGCGGGAATTCTCAAAAACGTCGGCCTGTGGGATCGTCGTGACACTAAAATCAAAACCTTCTCTGGCGGAATGAAGCAACGCGTCGGCATTGCGCAAACGCTATTGCACCTGCCGCAAATCATCGTCGTGGACGAGCCGACGGCCGGCCTCGATCCTCGTGAGCGCATTCGCTTCCGTAATCTGCTGTCGCAACTGGCAAAAGACCGCATTGTTGTTTTCAGCACCCACATTGTGGAAGACATTTCCAGCACCTGCCACGACGTTGCTGTACTCAATGAAGGTCGGCTGATTTATCGTGGGTCACCGGAAAAAATGCAGGAGAGCGCCGTTGGCAAAGTGTTCGAAGCCACTTTATCCGAAGAAGATTTTTCCAACTGGCAGAATCGCCTGCAAATCCTGCAGCACAGCGAAAGCAAGGCGGGCGTCCGCGTGCGGTTTTTGAGCGAGCAGCCGATTTCAGGCCTACACGCTCGCATCGTGGAGCCGACCCTGGAAGATGCGTATGTCTATTTATTGGAAAAGCAGGATTCAGAATTTGGAAGAAAGAATCTAGAGTGAGAAATCCGGCAAAGAGTTTTGAAGACCTAATTGTTTGGCAGAAGGCTCATCAATTGGTCTTGGCGGTTTATAGATTTACCGAACACTTTCCAACGTCTGAACTATATTGTCTCACCCCGCAACTTAGAAGATCAGCGATTTCAATACTACAGATCAATTCAAAATTCTGGCTTCTGAATTCTGGCTTCTGATTACAGGTTTACATGAATTTCCAAACTCAAAATACCGCGCTCTATCAGGCTTTCGGCAATCTAAGCAAACGGAATCAACTTCACATCGCCTGGGAAATGCTGCGCTTGCAGGCGCAGATTCTCTTCTCCAAGAAATTCCTCTGGTTCATGGGCGGCATTCTCGGTTATTCTGTCATTGCCTATATCATCAACTATCGTCAGACCATACTCGATCGCTTAACACCCGAGGATGTGTTGCCATGGCTGCTGGAATTCCCGCTCACCATCCTGGCGATCTACCTAAACATGCAGTTGATCGCCAGCGAAAAAGAGACCCGCACACTCGAAGTGATGTTCACCACCGCCGGCTCGCGCTACAAAGTGTGGCTGCTGCGATTGGGCACACTCAACCTGGTGGTGCTGATTCTCGCGCTTCTTCTTAGCCTGCTCGCCTTCTTTACTTTCGCCGATATCGAGATTCTTGGAACGGCGATCCACGGCTTTGTGCCCACCTATTTTGTCGGCGCGCTGACCCTGTTTTTCTCCGTAAAATTTCGCAGCGGGTTTGCGGCTGGGATGGTGGCCGCCGGACTTGTTCTCCTGACATTCATGTTTAACGAAGTGCTCCATGACACTCGTTACTTTTTGTATTTCAATCCCTACTATCTCCCGCGCCGTCTG
>DASWHH010000180.1:0-4856 GCA_036398295.1 bacterium | reverse complement strand
AGGTCATGCGCGCTTATGGCCTGGAGTACGACGCCAGTCTCTACCCGTTCGCGACCTTTCTCTACGGCAGCAATACCTCGCCGCGCTTCCATCACACCATCGCGGTCGATGGCTACGATCACATTCACGAACTGCCGCCGTCGGTGGTCGAGATTTTCAACAAGCGTATTCCGTTTTGTGGCGGATTTTTTTTACGGGTGCTGCCGTACTCTTTCATCAAATGGAGTGTTAACCGGATCAATAGAAAAGAGGGGCAATCTGCCGTCATCTATCTTCACCCGTGGGAAATCGACGTCAACATTCCGCGGCTACAATTGAGCGCCAAAGAGCATTTCATCAAATACGCGAACATTGCGCAGGCCGAGTGGAAGCTGCGAAAGCTGTTGGAGGAATTTCAATTTGTAAGCGTTCGTGAACATCTATCGCAAGTCAAAGAGCAGAAATTGCAAACGGTGTCGTCGTGCGATTCGATCTAAAAAATTTGCTGCCAACCGAGAAGTATGATAAATGGGCGCTGGCGTTTTGCCTCATCTATGTTGCCGCGCTACTGGTTGTCAGCCCGTTTCACGAAATGGGCGGCTACGCCGTTGAAACCGATTTTTACGGCGCCTTTGCTCCCGGCGCCAAAGCGCTGATGGAGGGCAGGGTGGAGCTGGATCCGGGGTACGGTCCCGGTTACGAAATTGTGCTGATTGCGGTGTACTGGTTTTTTGGAGATATGTTTACGGCCGGTAAAGTCATTTCCATCATATCCGCCGCGTTGATGTGCTGGCTGGCGTTCCAGTTGGTCAAGCGGATTTTCGATGCACGCGTTGCTTTGTTCACCATGCTGCCGCTGGCGTTGGTAATTCTGCCGTGGGCCGTGGTGGCGAGCACGGATGTGTTCTTCGCGTTTTTGGTAACGGCCAGTTTGTACTCGCTGATCAAAGATCAAAAGATCGAATTCGCACATTTGATGTGGAGCGGCCTGCTAACCGGTTTCATTTATATCACCCGCCATAACGGCATCGCGCTTTTTCCGGCGGTCGCTGTGATCCTGCTGTTTATCAATCCCGACAATCTTCCTCTATTGCAGCGGGCAAAATCGTTCGCGATTTTCTTCGGCTTTGCGGTTTTGGTGATGGTGCCGTGGATGGTGACTAACTTTCTCGTCAACGAGAATGCTTTTCGCAGTGATAGCTATTTGATCATTGCCAGCCATTTCTACAGCCGCCCGGGCGTCACCAACGCCGAGGACATGGCGAAGGTCGCGCAAAAATTCAGCTCGCTCGCCGATGTCGTTTTTTACGATTTCAAGCATTTTGTATTTCATTATTTGGGCAACCTCTATCGCCACTTCCGCGAGGTGTTGCTCAATTCTATCACTTTGCCGGCCGGTTTGTTTGTGCTGCCGGGCTTGCTGCTGCTCTTCCGCGAGCCCAGCAAACGGCAGCTCGCGTTCATCAGTTTTCCCGTTTTCGGATTCCTACTTTTGTGTCTCGTCCACTACGAGCCAAGATACTACTTGTTCATTATACTGTTCTTTGTTTTCGGCGCCGCCTATTTCTTTTTCGGTGCGCACGGTGTGCAGGGCGACAGCCGCTGGTATCGCCGGCTGAATTGGGGCGTTTATGGCTTTGCCGTGCTGGCGTTAGGCTACCATTCATCAAAAGAATTGCAATCGACCCTGACTACCGAGCCCCACGAATTGAGAGTCGCCGCGCAGACTTTGAGACAGCATTCGCAAAAGGGCGAGGTGATCATCGCGCGCAAGCCGCATTTAGGTTATTTGAGTGAATTGAAGACCCTCTATTTTCCGGAGGCTGATTCGATTGACGAGCTTATTCGTTTCGCAAAAAGCCGGAATGCAAAGTATCTTCTCTACGGGGAGATTGAAATGGCGCGCCGTCCGCAATTGCTGAGTTTACTGGAGGGTGCGAACTCGCATCACGAATTGGAAGAAATTTATAAAAGCGCGCAGCCACCGCTGGTGGTCTATCGCATCAACTGATCTTGGAGATTTCAAAATGAACATAGATCGGAGTACATCATGGTAAAAGGACTTACAGAACGTTATTTAAACATCAGGAGAAGAAAACCAATGAATCGGTTTATCAACTTGCAGAGGAGCATCAGCATTGGAATAGCGGTTCTGTTGCTTTTTGTGCTGACTGCGTTTGCCAGCGCGCAGATTAAAATCATGCCGCTGGGCGATTCCATCACCCGTGGCGTCGAAAATCTTACGCCCACCGACGACGATAACGGTTATCGGGACGACCTGGCAACTCTGTTGGATGCGGCGGGCGTGACTTATGATTTTGTGGGACGTTTGACGAATCCCGTAAGCGGTGCCACCTTCGATGCCAATCACGAAGGTCACAACGGACAGCGTGCCGATCAAGTCCTTGGGCAAATCAATACGATTTTGAATACCAATGTTCCTGATGTCGTGCTTTTGCATGTTGGAACGAATGACATCTCCAATGCCGATGCCAACAGCAGCACCATTCTCGAAATCAGCCAGATCGTGGACGCCATCAAAAACAAGAACGCCAATACCAAGATCATTCTGGCGAGTCTCGTTCCTCGCATCGATTCCCCCACGTTTGACGACAATACCAGCGCCTTAAATGCGTTGATCGAAGATTTAGTGCAAAGTAAGCGCGGCGCCGGTGTCAAAATTTGGTACGCCGGTATGAACGAGATTTTTAAAGCTAATGCCAATTTTGCAGCCGAGTATTTTACGGCTCCCGATGGCGTGCACCCCAACGATGCCGGGTATGGCATCATGGCCCAGGTTTATTTGAACGAGATTTTGATCGCCGAGAACGGCAGCGATGTGGCGGTTTCCGATAATTTCGAACGCTCAACGCTCGGCATAACCTGGGACTCTGATCCCGAAAACGTCCTTCAAAGCGGCGACTTGATCAACAACGCCACTTCGGGCTCGGGCGGCCGTTGGAATTATATGTCCACTTATCGCAATCAAAAGAACCCCAATCGGGTTTCTCTCAAGTGGGCTGCTACTGCTAATGCAACGGCGATCGAGCACGGCGGCCTGGCTTTGCTGCTCAACGATCCCACCCGCACGGCAGATGGTTACCTCGCTTACATCACGCCATCGGACAACAAGCTGCAGCTCTGGACCATCAGCAACGGCAATTCCGATCAAGATCTGTTGCCGGTGAGCCCGACCAGCTTGACATCCGCTCCTGGCCCGGGAGATGTCTTCAGGGTTGATGTCAGCGTCGGCGCAAATCTGCAATTCGACTATTTTGTCAACGATGTTGCGGCTGGTAGTATCCAGCAAGGCAATCCCGGACTGGGCTCCAATCTTTATTCCGGTATTATCCTGGACCACAGCCAGGATAATGATGTGGGAGAATTCGCGGTCGTGAAATTCAGCGACACCGCTGCGCCGGACGCTATCACCAACCTGGCAACCGGCAACGTGACCGCCACCGCCGTAGCGTTGAGCTGGACCGCCACCGGCGACGACGGCATCGACGGACAGGCGGCCAGCTACGATTTGCGCTATTCGACATCAAATATCACCTCTGGCAATTTTAATTCCGCCACCCAGGTTACAAGCGTTCCGGCCCCCGGGGCTTCCGGCGCGCCACAGGCATTCACCGTCGGCAGCCTGCTTTCGGGCACAACCTATTTCTTTGCGATCAAAGCCAAAGATGAGGCTGGCAATGCCGGTCCGATTTCTAACGTGGTGAGCGCCGCCACCTCCGAGGGCAATATTGTGGAGGACAATTTTGATCGCGCCACCCTGGGTGCGAACTGGACCGCCGATGCGGGTTATCAAACTCTAAATAACCAGTTGAACAACGGCTCCAGCTCGGAGAACTGGGACGAATTGGCCATCTATAATGCTCGCAAGAATCCTGTGGAAGTTCAGTTCACCTGGGCGGCTGATGCCGGAGCCACGGGTATCGACCAGGCCGGCTTTGCCATCGTCACCGGCTCCGCCAGCCCCACTTCCAGTGGCTATGCCATTTCACGCCGCAATCCCAACCAGCAACTTCGCCTGTGGAATATTGTCAACGGTTCCGTTACCACGACTCTTGATATTTTCGGCGATGGCGGTGGCGAGGTGTTGGAGGAAACTCCGCCGGTCGCTGGCGATGTAGTTCGCATCGTCATCTCGGTTGATCCCGATGGCAACCACTTTGATTTCTATAAGAACGACCTCTTCGACGCGCGTGTGACGGATCCCGCCTTCACTTATGATCTGACTCAGGACTACTGGGCAGGCTTGGCACTGCGCGCCAACAACCCGGGCGGTGTAGCCATAAATAATGACATCGATAATTTCCAACTCTTGCTGCAGGCCGGCGCGCCTTCGCAGTTGGTGCTGGTCTCCGGGGATTTGCAAAGCGCTCCGGCGGAACAGCAGCTTCTCGATCCGCTGGTTGTGAAGTTGACCGATGACAGCGGCAACCCCATCGCGGGCGCTAATATCAATTATATCGTCACCGCGGGAGGGGGCACGCTTGATGTGGCCCCGCCATCCGAAAATGTTGTTATTGAAGGGGAGGTGGGCTCCCTTACGGCACCAATGGTGATTGGAAATGACGGCTTGGCATCCAACGGCAAATTTATCCACGTGCCAGATGGACAAGGTGGGGCCAGCACTGGCAAAGCCACCTATTCTTTCAATATCGACGTGGCCGGCAACTACATTATGTGGGGCCGCGCCATTACCCCCGATGTCAACGGCGACGTCTTCAATATCAAAATGGACAACGGGCAGGAATACTTATGGGACGTGGGACAGCGCCAACAGTATGGCCAGCCGTGGTTCTGGGATGAGGTTTCCCATCGCGGCACGGGTTCGGCGACGAACCCGCAGCTCAACCCGGTCGTTT
>DASWHH010000179.1:0-5597 GCA_036398295.1 bacterium | reverse complement strand
GGGGCTGCGGCAACGCGCTTCAGGATCCAGCGATCGCGATCGCCCAACTGCTTTTGCTCAGGAACGCGATTTTCAAATTGCTTGTCAATGAACGTCAACGAGCGGTTGATGAAATTCCCGAGTATGCCCACCAGCTCGCTGTTGTTGCGAGTCTGAAAATCCTTCCACGAAAAATCGGCGTCTTTGGTTTCGGGCGCGATGGCGGCAAGGCAATAGCGCAGCGGGTCGGGTGGGAAGAGATCGAGATATTCATCCAGCCAGATGGCGTAATTCCGACTTGTCGAGATCTTGTTACCCTCGAGGTTCAGGTACTCGTTGGCCGGCACGTTATCGGGCAATACATACTCGCCCTTAGCCATCAAAAGTGCGGGAAACAAAATCGCGTGGAAAACGATATTGTCTTTGCCGATAAAATGAATCAGCCGGCAATTTTTGTCCAGCCAGTAATCGCGCCAGCTTTCCGGCTGACCGATGTTCTGTGCCCACTCCTTGGTGGAAGAAATGTACCCCAGCACCGCTTCGAACCAGACGTAGATAACCTTACCCTCGGCCTCGGCGATCGGCACCTTGATGCCCCAGTTCAGGTCGCGGGTGACGGCGCGATCTTTGAGCCCCTGGTTGAACCAGCCGTAGCAATAATTCTTGACGTTGTCTTTCCACTCCGGGTGGCCATCGATATACTTTTTTAAACGACCCTGAAACTCGCCCAGCGGAAAGTACCAGTGATAGGTATCGCGCAGCACTGGCGTCTTGCCGGTGATTTTACTGCGGGGGTTGATAAGATCGGTTTGGTTCAAATCGCTGCCGCACTTTTCGCACTGGTCGCCACGCGCATCAGGATTTTTGCAGATGGGGCAGGTACCCTCGACGTAGCGGTCGGGCAAAAACATGCGCGCCTGTTCATCATAAAACTGCTGTTCTTTTTTTTTCTTCAACAAGCCTTTGCTGTAAAAATCTAAAAAAAACTCCTGCCCGGTTTGATGATGGATAGTCAGCGAGGTGCGCGAATAGTTTTCGAAACTCATGCCGAAGCGAGCGAAGCTGCGTTTATTGATCTCATGATAGCGATCGATGACGGCCTGCGGCGACACCCCTTCCTGCTCCGCGCGGATGGTGATCGGTACCCCGTGTTCATCGGAGCCGCAGATATAAATTACGTCGCTGCCTTGCAAGCGCTGGTAGCGTACGTAAATATCCGCCGGCAAGTACGCACCCGCAAGATGCCCGATGTGTAGCGGCCCGTTGGCATAAGGCAGGGCGCTGGTTACTAATATTTTGCCCTTTTTAATAGTCACACTTACTCCCAACCTGTCATAATGGTTTGCCGGATTAATGGAGTGATGGAGTACTGGAGTATTGGGGTACCGAAATTCTTCGCTTCAGTAATCCACCACTCCAACACTCCATTAATCCGCATCATAGCTTTCAGGCTCCTGCAAATCAATTCAAATCCTCACCGCTCAAAGCCTGGTTATTCAAGTCAGGCTTGTCATTCAAATCATGGCTCGCGTCATCCGTCAGCGATTCAAGATTGCCATGCTCTTTGCCGCAGTCGTTTTCGCATTTGTAAACGCGGGTTTTGATGTACTCCAACGGATAGCTTTCCGTGGTATCGTCCTGGTAGAGTACGATCACCTTTTCATTAAAAATATCGATGTTGGAAACGATGCCCTCGCCGCGCTCAGTGGTGATCGGTTTAGCTAATTGCGGGAATTTACGGATAGCTTCATTGTAAAAATCACGCTCGTACATCAAACAGCATTTCAGTCGGCCGCACACACCCGCTAACTTCGATGGGTTGAGAGCAAGGTTCTGATCCTTGGCTGCCTGCGTAGTGATGGGTTTGAATTCCTTGATCCAGGACGAACAGCATAACGTTCTCCCACACACCCCGTAGCCGCCCAGGCGACGAGCTTCGTCGCGGGCGCCGATCTGCCGAAATTCAATGCGGGTTTTATAAACGCTGGCGACGTCCTTCACTAATTTGCGAAAATCCACCCGCTGCTCCGCGGTGAAGTAAAACGTGATCTTGTGGCGATCGAATTGAAACTCACAATCCACCAGCTTCATGCTGAGATTGTGATTCTTGACTTTCTCTTTGCAGACGTTGAGCGCATCTTTTTCATGATGCCTGATTTCGATAGCCTTCTGCATCTCCTCCGGACTCGATTTGCGAATGATTTTCCGCAGCTTGGAGTTGCCAGCTTTGCTGTTCAGCAGGGAACTGATCTGATTCACCCGCCCGAAATCCACTCCTTTATCGGCCTCAACAATGGCGTAATCACCAACCTTGAATGGAAACTCCATGTGGTTCTCGTAAAGCTCACGGCGTTCGCCCTTGAATTTTAGTTCTATGATATTTCTTTGCATCGATTATCTCCTGAGAAAAGTTCTAAGCTTGTTCATCAGCACAATCAGAATCAGGTTGATTTGAACATTGCGATCCATCAATTGCAGAGACTTTTCAATCTCGCCCACAGCGCCAAATAAATCAGCTTGTGGACAGGATTGGACGAACTTTTTGAATACATCGGACTGATTGTAATTGATCAATAGCTCGCTGTTTGTTTGGCCGCCTTCACCGAAGAGCATGGCGTCCCGCAGCCAGAGTGCGAGCAGAATCAGCAAATCGCGGATTTTCTTCAAATCGCGCTGGCAGTCGATTAACACTTCCTCAATAAATTGAACCTGGGCAACTTCGTTTTGAACGCTCTTTCGAAAAAATTCCAACGCCCGGCTCTGCATCTCCTGTAAGTTTTCGTCCAACAACTCCAGAGCGCGACGATAGCTGCCCGACGCCAGGCGTGCCGTTAATCGCGCTTGTTCCTTGGCAACACCGGCGCGAGCCGCCAGCGCGACTTCGATTTCGCCAGCGGCAAGCGGATCGAACTTCACCAACTGGCAGCGTGAGGTGATGGTCGGCAACAGCAGATTGGGCCGCGAAGAAATCATAATGATGTACATTTTCGGCGGCGGTTCTTCCAGAATTTTGAGCAGCGCGTTGGCGGCCTCGATAGTCATGCGCTCGCAATCACAGACGATCACCACCCGTCCCTGTCCTTCGAATGATTTGTACGCCGACGTCTGCCGAATTTCCCGGATACGCTCGATGGAAATCGATGGATTCGCCCACAGCTCCAGGCGGTTATAAGGATCTTCGGCAATACTACTGATAATTTTTTTGAGCTCATCTTCTTTGGCTTTTGCCGGGGCGGGAAATAGGAAATGAACATCCGGATGGTTGAATTTGGCGATGCGATTACAATCAGCGCAATTGGCCGGGTGGCCATTTTTTTGATACGAACATAGCAGCGCCTTGGCCCATTCCAGCGCCATGGCTTCTTTGCCCACCCCGCGATCGCCGACAAACAAATAGGCATGGGAGAGTCGGTCGCTGGCCAGCGCGCGCTCAAAAAACAATTTCACCCGTTGTTGTCCGATTATGTTGTCGAACGCCATTGTTTAAAATCGAAATTTACTTTGTTCACTTCAAATAAAAGACACTCAACTACTTCTGCGCTTTCTAAATCAAATAATGCTATATTATTTCCTTCCCCAAGAGAACTTTTATACTCAATTCCATCAAAACCATTATTTTTGAAAAACTCGGTAATAATTTGAGTTGGGGCATACTCTGCTAAGCGATCGTCAATAAGTATGTTCTCTATTCCATTTTCCAACGCTAAGACAATAGCCTCCGCTTCCCCTAAATCCACATCCTGTCGCAACAACTGAACTGCTATTTGATTTTTAACCCTTTTCACTTTGCCGGTTGAAAATTTCCTGAGTTTTTGAGAAAAAGGCTTACGCCACTTTGAAAACTCATAGTACACAGCTTGCGGAATATGTATGGTCGAAAAAATTTGTGGTAACAATTCCAATTGATTTAAAATTGCAAAGGCTATTAAAGGTGACGAGTCAACTACAATCCTCATCGTTGAAATCTTTCAAGCTCTTCATCCAATTCAGAGGCACTATAGTCGATTAAATCTATTTCGTATTTGTCCACCTCTGACAAAAATTCTTCTCTGTTCATTCCGGCCAATTCTGTGGCTTGGCCAAAAGTAAGTTTATGATTTTTGAACAATTGCAGAGCTGTTAGCAAACGTGTTTGCAAAGTGAACTCTTCCCGGTTTTGATTTAATGAATGCAAGATGCTTTCGGGGATTTGAAAAGTTATTTGTGTCTTTTCCATGGAAATGCCTTTTTAATATTAGTTTGCTCTATCCTTTTCAGCTCTATTAGCACTTGTGAGCAGTTCGAAAATAATTTCTTCGGAAAGCACATGTCGCACTTGAAGCGCGTTTAGCGAATCGATCGCCTGCTCAGAGATCGATTCCGCTTCACTGCACAAGCAAACGAAAAAAGCGGTGTCAAAATAGATTGTTAGTGGCCTATTCAATTACCATTACCAATTCAGTTTAGCTTTCTATCACGTCTGCTTTCCCAGCCATTCTTCCGGATCCAACTTCTCTTCGCCCCGCCAGATCTCGAAATGCAGCATGGGTCCTTTCAGCGACCCCGACTCCCCGACCGTCCCGATAACCTGCCCCATCTCCACCTCTTCCTGCAAATCTACCTGGATTTCCTCGAGATGGGTGTACACCGTGTAATAGCCACCATAGTGGCTTACAATCACGATATTTCCGCGTCCGCGCTGCCAGGTGATGACGGTGACCCGACCACTGGCGACCACTTTCACCGGCTTGCCGGCGCCGGCCTCGATGTCGATGCCAATATTTTCGGTGACGGTTTTTAGTTCAGGATGGCGATACTGCCCGAAGCGCGCGATCACCTTGCCGTTCGTTGGCCAGAGCATGCGACCCTGTAATTGCGCAAACGGCGTAGACGGCGGCGGCAGCGGCGATTCCGCCGGGGTGCGTTCCAACTGCAATATGAGATTGCGGATTTCCTCAGCGGCCCGTTTTTTGTCCGCCACCTGTTGCCGCAACAAATCGGTATCATTGCGGATGGCGCTCAAGACTGTCTCGCGCTCGCCCTTCTTACCCCGTAGCTTTTTTTCCTCCTTTAACCTCTCATCGAGGAGTTTGCGTTTTTCAGCCAGTTCGATGGTCAGCAAATCTCGATTGTGGATAATCTGTGACTGTTTTTCTTTGATCTTGAGAAAGTTTCGGTAATCGTGCTCGGACAAACGTTTTTGGTATTCCAGCCAAAGTATTCCCTGGTTGATGGATTGCGCCGTTAGCAGCAATTCGATTTCCTTCAAACGGCCGTATTTATAGAAGTAGACTAAGCGCTTGCTCAGAACTTCCTTGAGTCGCTGCACCTCCTGCTCGGTGGTTTCCAGATTCTTCCCGAGTCGGGCGATCTGCTTTTCCCGTTCCCGCAGTTCTTTCTTTACACCCTGAATGACGCTGCTTGTCAAATCGATTTCCAGGTCGAGATTGTTGAGAATGTAGAGCACGGAGCTTTCCTTCTTCTGGTTGGCAACAATCTCCTTTTCAACCTCGCGAATTTCGCCACGGATTTTGCGCAGGGTTTCGTGGTGTTTCTCGTTCTTGGCTTGTGGAAAAACCCAACCGGCAGGTCGGCCAAACAGAAGGACAACCGATAGCAAAGAATATAAAAGTCTATAA
>DASWHH010000178.1:0-5377 GCA_036398295.1 bacterium | reverse complement strand
ATCGGGCCGCCGCGCTCGGAACGGCCAGTGGCGTCCACCGGGAAGGCTTCAGCCGGATATCCGGGGATCGAGCGATTCTGCAGTTGCGGGCCACCTAGTTCCAGCATGTAATCGAACACGCCGCCGTTGTCGCGGCCAAAGCGAACGAGATTGGTGGACGGATGTGCGCGGCCATCGGCCGGATGGCAGTTGACACATGCAGTGTTGTTAAAAATTGGTCCGAGCCCGGTGTTTACATTGAACACTTCGCTGAAAGCTTCATCGCCGTGGAAGAAAGCATTGAGCTGCGCCAATGTCAGTCCTTCGATGGGGCCGTCGAAGATGGTGGTTTCGTCGGGTGCATCGGTGAGAAGATCACTGCAAGCGCTACTAGAGAGAATGGCTAATAAAATCCAGGCCCTTTTTATGCTCATAGTTGTTACTCCTTAATAACGGAAATCGATAATCGATGATTGATGATTGATGATCGACGATGGAAAATCGGAACCAAAAAGCTTAAATTGACACATGGCAATTCGCCATTCACAATTAACTGCCACGAGCAATTGTGAATTTTTAATTGTGAATTGTCAATTATCGATCATCAATCATCGATTATCGATTCCAAGACCTCCCCAACCCCCCACCTAAAAACAGGAGGGTAACACAATGACGTTTACTAAACCTCAAAGGCTTAGTAAACGTGAGATCATCACATCACGACCCGCCAGACCTGCGCTACCAAAAAGCACAGTGCCAGCCCCATCACCACGGGAAGCAGTGCTGAGATGGTCGTCCATTTGACGCTGCCGGTTTCTTTGTAAATGGTGTAAATGGTCGTCGAGCAGGGATTGTGCACCAGGCTGAACAGCATCAAATTTACGGCGGTCAACAGCGTCCAGCCGCCGGCCTCGAAAACTCTCAGGTACGATTCCAGATCGTCGAGCTCGAACATCACACCGGCGCCGGCGCCAAAGCCCGCGAGTTTCGCGCTCAACACAGTCAGCATCAACACAGTGGGGATCACAATTTCGTTGGCCGGGATAGCGATGATGTACGCCAGCAGAATCACGCCATTCAATCCGATGAACAAACCAAAAGGATTGGAGAAGTCAATGATGTGCTCGGCTAAACTGACGTTGGCGATTTTGATGTTTGAAATCAACCAGATGACCGCGCCCGCTGGGGCCGCCCACATCACCGCGCGCCACAGCACAATCAGCGTACGGTCAATCACTGAAGTGTATAACGTTCGCAAAATCTGCGGCGGTCGATACGGCGGCAGCTCGAGGCTAAACGAGCTGGCTTCGCCCTTCAACATTGTGCGCGACAAAAACCAGGAGGTCACGAACATGAGAAAAATACCGAACAGCGAGACGGCGACTACGGCCCCAGCCGACATCAGTCCAGCCAATCCCGCCGGCGCCATCGACCCGATGAACAGCGTGGCAATGAGAATCTGCGTCGGCCAGCGGCCATTGCACAGGGAAAAATTATTGGTGATAATGGCGATGAGCCGTTCGCGCGGACTGTCGATGACGCGCGCCGCTACCACGCCGGCAGCGTTGCAGCCATAGCCCATGACCATTGTTAGCGCCTGCTTACCGTGCGCTCCAGCTTTTCGAAACAGATGATCGAGATTAAAAGCCACGCGCGGCAGGTAACCAAAATCTTCGAGCAAGGTGAACATCGGAAAGAAAATTGCCATGGGCGGCAGCATCACGCTGATCACCCACGCCATGGCCAAATAGACTCCGTCGAACAGAAATCCGCTCAGCCACCACGGCACCGAAAGACTGGCGGCAAAATTTTTCAACGCGGGGTGAACCGTGTCCAACAGCAGGCCGGCCAGCATGCTCGATGGCACATTGGCGCCGGCGATAGTCAACCAAAACACCAGCGTCAAAAGCAATAGCATGATCGGCAATCCAGTCCAGCGGCTGGTAAGCAGCCGGTCGAGCGTGCGATCCCAATCAAAGCGCGGTTTGTCGCCAACTTTCGTCACCACTTTGCCGGCGATTTTCGCGGCGTCACTGTAGATCGATTCGATTACCGAATCATGTAGTTCTTCGCCCAAATCCCAGCGCACGGCATTGGCCGTCACCAGAATGGACTCGTGTGATCGATTTGATATTTTCATGAACGACTACTCCGTGAAACGGCAAATGTGAAACGGCGGAGGGGAAACGTGAGGCGCGAAAAGTCTGCCCATTTCCGCTTTCCGATTTCCGTTCTCGCTTAATAATTATCCAGCCGACACCGCGTCCATCGGCTCAGTGGCTTCATTCAAACTACCTAACTCGCCGCTGCGAACGGCATCAATGATTTGTGGATCGCCTTCCAACAGCCGCAGTGCTACCCAACGGGAATTGGTGAGTCCGGGATATTCAGCTTCGATCTTTGCGACCAGTTGGCTGATTGCGCGTTTAAGTTTTTTGGAGCCGCTTTCGATGCGATGGGGCTGACAAACAAATACGCCCGTCGCCACATCGTTAATGGCTCGCAGCAAATCGGGGATGCCTTCACCCTGACGCGCGCTGGTGGGCACCACCGGCACCCCCAGTTCTTTCGAAAGCAAACGGTCGTCGATCTGCAACTGGTGCCGCCGGGCTTCATCCATCAAATTCAAACACACCACTGCGCGATCGGTGATTTCCAAAACCTGCAACACGAGATTCAAATTGCGTTCAAGTCGGGTGGCGTCTACCACAATCACAGTGACGTCCGGCCTTCCAAACAGGATGAAATTACGTGCGACTTCCTCATCGACGCTGGTTGACAACAGCGAATAGGTGCCGGGCAAGTCCACCAACTTATAACGCTTGTCGTTGTATGAAAACCCGCCCTCGGCGCGGGTGACGGTTTTGCCCGGCCAGTTGCCGGTGTGCTGCCGAAGTCCGGTCAGCGCGTTGAACACGGTACTTTTGCCGGTGTTGGGATTGCCCGCCAGCGCCACCACGTAATCCCATGAATCCATGTTCACGCCCAACTTTTTCAAATTGGCAACGTGATGCGCCGGGCAGGTCGCGCAGGGGCTCGTCCCGTTCACAGTTTTCTCTGGTTTGTTATTATTGATACCCATTTGAAATTTCAACCTCAGAATTATTGCAGTATTGGAGTAAAGGAGCATTGGTATTAGATCGTTGCGCAATGCCATCACACTAAAACTCCAGTAGTCCATTACCTCGATTTGGCTAACCTTCGAATATGAATCATCGCGGCCTGATTTCTTCGCAGCGCGATGGTTGCGCCGCGGACGGAGTAGGCTGTCGGATCCCCGCTCCAACTTTGCATATCCGCCGATACTACCGTGCCGGGAACCATGCCGAGATCCATCAAACGGCGGCGCTGCAATCCGCGGCATGAATTGGAAATGCCAATGACCTCGGCCTTTTCTCCAACTTTCAAAGTCGCCAGTGAATCGAACGGGCCTTCCATTTTCTGTTCTTTGGGAAGCGGCACCACGCTAACGTTGGCTGCAACCATCGGCGCCAGCACACCCTCTTCGCCGTCAGCGATAAAGTGTATACGCTCCGGTTCTTTTTCAAGAATTCGAATCTTCACGCCCGGCTGCAGCCCGTGCGCCAGCAGTTGCGTATAGATCGCCCGCGGCTCATCTTCAATGTGAATCACTTGCGCCAGCTCGCCTTCGGGCATCACCGTTAACGGTTGGCCCTTTCGCGGTGGCAGCGCGCCGGCCGCCGTTGGAATCGGATCGCCATGCGGATCGAAACTTGGATGTCCCAAGCTTGCCGCCAGTGACTCCTCTTCGGCCTCGGAAACATGGTGCTCCAACTTCTCGGCTTGGCGATGCCACTCGGTCGCTTGCACGCCGGTCTCGTCGGCGAGATAGCGCTCCCACAAACGGTGGACCCGAATCATACGGAGAGCATACGAACGACCTTCGGATGTCAGCTCGAATCGCTCCGCCGGATGCACCACCAGCCCCATCGCCGAAAGGCGGTCCAGGAGTCGGGCGGCCTGATCTGATGAAATCGACAGTGCGCCGGCCACGCTCTGCAGCGTGCTCGGCATTTCTTTGTACTCTTGATCATAAAGATGCTTCAGCGCATCCTCGATCAACACGCGTTCGGTGCTGCGCAAGCCGCGACGCCATTTCCAAAACAGACCACTATCCGGCCAAAAAAAGACCGCACCGGCGGCGAGGGATGTCGCGGCGATAATGAGTGATAACAATGGACTCATCAAATTTAACACCTCCGCGATTCTGATCGCGATGATTTTTTCTCATGATAAATCAAAATGTTGTCGGTCAATCCTTCGCCCAAATGATATTGCTGCTTGCCAACCTTAACCGTCAGTGGTCCGCCAAACGGCGCTTTCTCGATGACATTCAACTCGACACCGGGATAGATGCCAATTTTGCCCAAATAGCGCAGCATCTCCGGATCGCGATCGCTCACCTGCTCCACCCTGACTTTTAGGCCGGATTGCACCGAGGTCAGCGGCATCAACTCGCGTGCCGTCATAAAACCCTCCTTCGTGGGAATGGGTGCGCCGTGAGGATCGGTGCTGGGGTGTCCTAAAAATTCAGCCATCCGTTCTTCCATTTCTTCGGAAATCACGTGTTCCAGGCGCTCCGCCTCGGCATGAACCTCATCCCAGGAATACCCCAACGCTTCCGCGAGATACAACTCCAGCAAACGGTGATGACGGATAATTTCGAGCGCGATCTTGCGACCGGCATCGGATAGGGCCACGCCGTAGTAGGGTGTATACGAAACCAGCTTCAGTTCCGCCATTTTCTTGATCATCCCGGTCACCGAAGCCTGTGACACGTTCATGCGCTCAGCAATGGCGTTGGTGGTAACCGACTCCTGGCTTTCGCTCAATTTGTATATGATTTTCAAATAATCCTGTACGGCTTGTGTTACCATGATTTCCCCGAAGCATAAAAAAAATCACCACGAAGATAACACATTTTTTAATCGAAGTCAAGCAATATTTTAGGCAATCCTAAAATATTATTTTATGGTCAGTTTTATTCTACTGGTTACGAAGGGAATTTGCCGATAAGTCATTTCTCAGTTTGGGTTCTGGCGTGCTCGGGTAAGGGAGGAGAAAATACAAGCAGCCCAGTTTCACACCACCATGTAGGTGCCGGTGCCGAGAGCGATCAACAGGTTATCATCGTTGTGCAGCTCCATGCGTGTTACAGCGACTTTATTGCCAGTTCGCAAAACGGTGGCAGTGGTGACAAAAAATTTTCCGCGGCCCGGGTTAAGAAAATCAACGCGTATATCGATAGTGCTAAACTTGGAGAGCCGCTCCATTTTTTCCTGCGTCGAGACGTGACCCATACGTTTCAGCAGGCTCACGAAGGCAGCGAGACCACCGGTGACATCCAGCAGCGAGGAAATAACGCCACCGTGAAGAA
>DASWHH010000177.1:0-10404 GCA_036398295.1 bacterium | reverse complement strand
TTTTCCGGAATTTCGATGATCGCTCCCCATAGCCCCCAGAACGATGTCGTAACCAGCGCGAAAACCAACCAGAGTTTCTTCTTCAATTTCACCTCTACTTTCAATTCAGATTCGACGCACCGGAACGGGTCGCGTCTGAGTAGATTTCGGTGATCTCCATTACCTTGTGATGGATCAATTCTTCGGGACGATTGGCGATGAGCCCGGCTTTCACGGCCCGATATTGTGCCGGCATGAACTGACTGAGCAGGGGCATCGGCGCCGGATGCTCGGTTAAATTGGCGATGAGGCGGCTCAATGCTGCGCTGACTTCGGCAACCGACCAATAATAGCGGACGCGATCGCTGTAGCTGTACCTGCGGGCCAAAGCCAATTCGGCATTGTCACCGCGGTGATGCTGCCGCCAGTATTTTGGATTGGCGAGCATGGCGTTGTCCAGCATTTCGATAATCGCAGACATCGTAATGCTTTTGCGGGACGGCAACCATTCTCGCTCCAGGCTTGCGAGCGCGAACACTGCTTCCCGGAAGGCAAAAGTCAGCCAGGGTCCCACTTTCAGAATCGCGAACCCATCCTCAACCATTTGGCGAAGCGCCTCGGGCTGTTGGTAATCCGTGGAATGGGCTTCATAAACCAGATGATCATACCGCTGAATAAAGCCGGAAAGATCTTTGGCATTACGGCGATTATATTCGATGATGGTGTCGTCTCCAAATTCCACTCCCGGCTGCACCACGACGGCGATCACTCGTTCCCACGCCGAAGTCAAACCATTGGCCAGGAAGGCTTTCTTTGTCATTGCAATCGTGTTTTCGGCATCTTCGACCCGTGTAACCGCAAGATCGTGGAGTCGCTCCTTCGCGCCGCCGGGAATCGGCACTTCGGTGCCGATGACGTACAACGGACGATCAGTACTCGTATAACTCGCGCAGACTTCTTCGCAAGTTTTGCACAGGGCAGTCGACCGCTCAACAGCGATCTCCACGGGCAACGTACTGTGTTCGTCCCCTGGGTCATCGCCGCAGCGCATACTGGCATCGAGATGAATTTTTTGGAATCCGGCGGCCAGATAAGCCCGCATCAAATCGGTGGCATTTGCCATGGCAACTTTGGCCGTTTCATGCTGCCATGCGTTTGGACCGAGGTGGTCTCCTCCTAACATTATTCGTTCAAAGGGAAAATCTGCCGCCCGGGCGACAGCCCGAACATTGGCGACGAAATCAGCGGGTGTCATACCGGTGTACCCGCCGAACTGATCAACCTGGTTGGAGGTCGATTCAATCAAAATGGCGGAATGATCTTTCTTCGCCTGCAGCATTGCTGCTTCCAACACAAACCGATTAGCAGAACAGAGTGAATACATGCCAACCGGTCGTCCACGTTTGTGGGCAAGAATCCTTTGTAACAAAGGGTTGTCCATAAATCCGAGAGATCTCAGTTGTTTTCAGATGCCCAAAGCAATGCCGTTACTACAATTCTATTTTTCGCCCGAAAAGCCGATCAACATCTTTGCTGATTTGTTCTTTATTCGAAAACGCGGCGGTGCCGCCGGCACGGGTGACGGAGAGCGCGCCGCAGAGATTACCAAAATCCAGGCATTGCTGCAGGTCTGCGCTGTGTAAAAACTTGAAAAGAAATCCGGCGTTGAAGCTGTCTCCCGCCCCGACGGTGTCCACCGGCTCGACCTTGATTGCAGCGCTCTTAATTATTTGTTGACTTTGCTTCGCAACCGCACCGTCCCTACCGGATTTTATCACGACGATTTGAGCATATGCCGATAAGCTTTCCAATGCAGATTCGATAGTTTTCTGCCGCGAAATCAGTAGCGCCTCAGTGTGATTTGGCAAAAACACGTCGACATACTTCAAGACCGCGAAGATTTCCTGGCCCCATTTTTCTTCGGGATCCCAATTGGTATCGAAAGACGTTGTCAGGCCCAGATCTTTGGCGCGTTTAAACAGAGTCGGACAATCTTTGCGGATGCCATCCTGCAGATAATAAGAAGACAGATGCAGGTGTCTCGCGCCCCGCAAGTGTTCCGGTTTGACATCGTCAATCGTCAGCTCATCCATGGCGCCTTTGTGGGTGATCATATAGCGATCATCAGGATAATTCAAAATAATGGTAGCGCCGGTCCGCGTTTTTTCGTCGCGCGCGACGTAGTTCGTACCGATTGCCTTCTGCTCCAAGCAGTCCAGCACAAAATCGCCAAAGTCGTCGCACCCGAGCTTTCCCAAAAATGCTGTGCGCGCTCCAAGGGTGGCGATGTTACTGGCGAGGATAGCGGATGAACTGCCTAAGACCAGGCTCATGGCGCCCGCGAGGATCTCCTTTCCCAATTGTGGACGGACGGGAATCTCGCTGAGGATTAAATCAACATTAAGCTCGCCAACGACAAGTATGTCGAATTTGCTCATGCCGGAAACCGTGATCTCTGCCGTGTATGGATACTATTCCAGAATAACTACCTGGGTCAGATTCTTCGGATTATCAGGATCAAGCCCTTTGCTAATAGAGCGATGATAACCAAGCAGTTGCATGATGGGCATGTAAAGTATAAGACGCGCATAGTCCGACAGCCCGGAGTTCAACTCAACAAGATAATCTGCAAAGGATTTGATCTGAGGTGTGCTGCGATCGCAAATAACCAGGGTTTTGGCGCCGAGCGCTTTCACGTCTTTCAACATGCGAATCTCGTGATCGCGGCCGCTGTCGGACATTAAAAAAATCACGACGGTGTGATGATTGATGATCGAAATCGGACCGTGGCGGAATTCCATCGAATGGTAGGCCTCCGATATCGAAAGCGACATCTCTTTCATTTTGAGCATGGATTCGCAGGCCAGACCATAGTAGGGTCCCTGTCCCAGAAAAATGAAATAATCGAGGTCTTGGTTTTCGGCGATTTCCTTTGCGGTGCACTCAAAATCGCTGATCACCGCTCTGCCTTTTCCCGGCAAGTCTTTAAGCTGGGAAAGGTACTTCTGGTCTTTTGACTTGGCCGCTGCCAACACTTGAATCATCAGCAGCATGCTGGTGAAAGATTTGGTCATCACCACACTCTCTTCCGCCGCTGCAGCCACCAGGTGGCGCGGACTGATTTTTACCAACTCGCTATCGGGGTTACAACTCAGCGCAAGAGTATCAATCCCCAATTCGTTCCTGACGTACTTCGCCGCCCAAATGGTCTCGGTGGTCGAGCCCGACCGGGAAATTGGAATCCCTAGGAATTTGAAACCTTTTGGAAAGATAGATTTGGGGTAAAGAAAAACATCCGAGGCGGTGACGGCGCGGGCTTTATCGCCGGTTATAGCGGTGTAAACCGCGGCGGCGCACAGGGAAAGATAATACGAGGTACCGCAGCCAATGAAAACAAATTCAGTTTGATCGAGCTGTCGACAAAAATCGAAAACAGCACTGTGGTTTTTTGGAAGGTCGTCCAAAACTGCTGTCCATGCGTCGGTTTGTTCTCTTATTTCCTTCGCAGTTGCATCGTCCATAGAACCTCCCTCCGGATTGCGGACGCCAAATCACTTGTGTCAAAAGAAAATTAGTCATGCAACAATCATGAACCGCTAAACCAGACACACCTCCACTTCTTTGGAACGGAGCACATTCAGATCATTCTCCGGGATACCGCGGTCTGTAATAATTTTATCAACGCTGTTCAAATCCACAATCAGGCATAACGAACGACGCCCGAATTTGCTGGAATCCGTCACGACGATGACTTCATTGGAGCGCTCAACCATCAAGCGGTTGACCTGAGCTTCAAGAAGATTGGGCGTGGTAATGCCATAATCTGTGCAAATGCCATCCACCCCTAAAAATAGCTTGTCCCCAAAATAGTCTTTCAAAGTCTGCTCGGCGTGCGGCCCAACCAGGGAAAACGATTTCTCGCGCAGCATGCCGCCGGTCAAGACCACGCCGATTCCTTCAATGCCGGCCAACTCTGTTGCGATGTTGAGGGCATTGGTAATTACCGTGATGTTTTTCTTTTCCTTAATGCTGCGGGCAATTTCAAAAGTGGTCGTGCCGGAGTCGAGAAAGATGGTGTCCCCCTCGAAAATCATTTCGGCTGCCTTTGTGCCAATCAGTTTCTTTTCATGAGCATGCTTTTTAGCCTTTTCCATCAGGGTAAGATCAAAAGCGACATTGTTCGCCTTCAAAGCACCACCATGCGTGCGTCTCAAAAAGCCGTCTTTCTCAAGTTTCTTCAAATCATTTCTAACAGTAACCTCCGACACATTGAAGGCTTTGGACAATTCATCAACATGAATCTTACCCTGCTGATTGATGATATCCAGAATAGTACTACGTCGATCAACAGTACTGTAGCCCGTTGCGTTATCTTTCGAAATATGTTTCGCCATTGAGCTCATAGCAAGGGCCCAAAAAATTGAAATAGTAACAAAACGAAAGACAGATTTACGCTTTTTCTTTCGAGATTTCAATATATACTTATTTTTCCTTTTGTCAAGTCTTTTTTTTCGTTTCAGGTGTTGAAACCCCCAATTCCGACAGTTCCGGGACTGTGTAACCTTCCCCGGAAAGGTTTTGAGGTGTGGTGATCAGATTGATTGGTAGCTGTCTGCTTTTTGAGGAACACATTTTTTCGGAGCACAGGAAGCCTTCCTCCTCTTGCGGACGTTCAGAAACCCCCGCAGGGACGGATTCTCTCCACGGCTGGTCTGCCTGGAACGCCAGACACCCTCCAAACATCCTTCAAAGTGCCTTAAAAATCAATGTTAGGAACATTTATTCTCATGGAAAGTATTAAAGATACAGCAAAATTAAACAACAAGAAAAAAGCAGTTTTATGGGGTGTCAAATGATCATTGTCAATGTTAAAAAGGGTGAATCACTAGACCACGCGTTAAAACGGTTTAAGCAGCAGTGTCAGCGCGCTGGTATTCAGAAAGATTTGAAGAAGATTAGTTTTTATCTGAAGCCGAGCGAACGAAGGAAGATAGCCAGAAGGTTGGCCACTCGTCGCTATAGAAAGAACGAAGGGTGATACTTCGGGTAAGTCTGAGGAAACCGAGGCGGCAAAATAAACTCTTCTTGAAGAAAAAAATAATCCCTGCATTTCAGCGTGGCGTGATCGAAAAAGAACTCCGACCAACACGGTGGGCACCGCCTGAACGTTTTTTGCGTCCACTATCCCCGACGAATCGGGATGAGGCATGCAATACGCGCCCAGAGCTGAGTTCCCATTTTATAGGTGTTAGCTCTTTTTATTTATGGGCCACACCGAAAATGCAGGGATTTCTACCGAGTATGTTAATAAAATTCCAGCTAAAAGTCAAGTCAAAAAATCCCTCACTTCCCTTCTCATTTTGATCCCACAGAAGCTGTCGCGCCGAACAATGTCGCGGCAAAACAGTTGATTTTGACCTAATAAATCTTTATGTTTTATTTTGATTGGTCCTAATAAAAAATTCGAATGAACGCCATTGCGAGTTGCCGCATTAGTTTTCTAATCTTGATCAGTTCTTTTTCATCCGTCGCCGGAGAAACTCGAAACCGTGCGCGAGAAATCGGGATCGAGATTGGCGTTTTTAGACCTGGTGCATGGAATGCCATAACCGATGTGGTTGGCGTAGCCGTAGGCCACTCAACGGTGATCAAAGAACCTGATGTCTGCACGGGGGTCACCGCGATTCTACCCCACCAGGGCAACCTTTTTCAAATGAAAGTGCCGGCGGCAATTTACATCGGTAACGGGTTTGGTAAACTTTCCGGCTACACTCAAGTGGCAGAGCTGGGTAACATCGAAACTCCGATTCTACTCACCAACACCATGAGCGTTCCAAAAGTTGCCGACGCGGTTATTGACTATATGCTGGCGATGCCAGGTAATGAAAACGTGCAGTCGATTAATCCAGTAGTCGGTGAAACAAATGATGGTTGGCTCAACCACATCAGCAAGCGCGCAATTGGCAGAGATGAAGTACTCAATGCTATCACCTCGGCGCAAGTTGGGCCGGTGGCAGAAGGATCGGTCGGCGCGGGTACGGGTACAATCTGCCTCGGCTTCAAGGGCGGCATTGGTACCTCGTCGCGAGTCTTGCCCAAGGCCCTCGGCGGATATTGCATCGGAGTGCTGGTGCAGACCAACTTCGGTGGAATTCTTGACATTAACGGCGCACCGGCAGGCAGGGAACTTCGCAACTTCGCCTTCATGAACGATATCACCTATGATGACGGCGACGGCTCATGCATGATCGTCGTTGCCACGGATGCCCCCCTTTCATCTCGCAACCTGAAACGATTGGCAAAACGCGCCTACCTGGCCTTGGCGAAAACCGGCGCTTTTTCCTCTAACGGCAGCGGGGATTATGTAATTGCATTTTCCAACTATTCCGAAAATTTGATTGATCATAGTAACCAAAATACTGAAAAAAAAATAGCTGAGCTACAAAACGACGCGATGTCATCACTATTTTTGGCCGTGGTCGAGGCCACGCAAGAATCCATCTATAACTCACTGCTTAAAGCAACAACCGTTACTGGCCGCAATGGGCACAAGGTTGAAGCTATACCCATTGACAGAGTCATTGAAATCTGCAAAAAATATAACGCCCTAAACTGGAACCAAAATCTTTCCAAATCACAATAACGGCGTTTTGAACATGTCACAATTCGACTCTTTCGGAAAACTCTTTCTGGTGTTAGGTTTCGCGTTTCTCATAATTGGGGCAGCGCTGCTCCTTTCGAGACATATCCCCTTCTTGGGAAAACTCCCTGGCGATATTTTGATCCAGAAAAAGGCTTTTGCTTTCTATTTTCCACTAGCAACTTCCATACTTTTGAGTTTAATCGTGACCTTAATCTTATACTTGTTCAGTAAGCGATAATGAGAATGATGAAAAAAAATCCGCCATCCCAAACCATCCGCTCTCTTGCCATCCTAATTTTGTTTCTGATTAGTTGCTCTTCAATTTTTTCAGCGCAGCAAAGTTCCGGGAAATCAATTGTACATGTCATCAAAGTCGAAAGCATCATTACTCCGGTTTCAGCAGAATTTATAACCAAGTCAATAATCCGGGCGGAAGAAGCAGAGGTGCAGTGCCTCATTATTGAGCTCGATACACCCGGCGGTTTGTTGGAATCGACCCGCGATATTACCAAAAGTTTTCTGGCGGCCCATATTCCGATCGTCGTGTATGTGTCGCCCTCCGGCGCGCGTGCTGCCTCTGCCGGTGTTTTCATTTCTTACGCTGCCCATTTGGTGGCCATGGCGCCCAGCACCAACATTGGTGCGGCCACCCCGGTCACCATGGGTGGGGAATCCGACAGCTCGAGCGCGATGACCCATAAGGTCACCAACGATGCTGTCGCGCAAATCAAAGGATTGGCGGAAAAACGCGGCCGCAATCCCGAATGGGCAGAAAAAGCTGTACGCGAAGCGGTTTCCGTGACTGAAACTGAGGCGCTTAAACTCAACGTCATTAACTATATCTCCCCGTCCCTGGACAGCCTATTGCAACAGTTGGATGGCGTCGAAGTCGACGTGTCATCCGGAAAGAAGATACTCAAAACAGGGGATGCGAGAGTCATTCATCTGGAAATGAACTTACGATATCGCATCCTCGAAAAAATCTCCAATCCCAACGTTGCCTATATATTGTTGATGTTGGGCATTTACGGAATCTTCTTCGAACTCTCCAACCCTGGTGCCGTTTTCCCGGGCGTGGTGGGCGCCATCTTTCTAATTTTGGCTTTTTTTGCTCTGCAAACCCTGCCGGTGAACTACGCCGGCCTGCTCCTCATCTTGTTGGCCATTATTTTGTTTATTTTGGAAGTCAAAATCACCAGTTATGGACTCTTAACTATTGGTGGAATACTATCCATGATCCTTGGTTCTTTGATGTTAATCGAACAACCTCCGGACAATTTCCAACCGGTGATCTCCATCTCGCTGAGCTTGATCATCTCGGTCGTAATTATCACCGCCGCGTTTTTCATTTTTGCCTTCGGAATGGCCTTCAAAACTCATCGCAAGAAGGTGACCACCGGCATCGAGGGCATGATTGGCGAAACCGGCATGGCCCAGACAAGTATCAATCCCGATGGCCGTGTCACAGTCCACGGCGAAATCTGGAGCGCCTCGAGCTCCCAGCCAATTAAAAAAGGTGAGCGCATCCGCGTAGTGTCGGTCGAGGGCCTGAAGCTCTTGGTTGAGAAACTCAATTAGAGTTGTTAAAATATTAAATCAAGGAGGGAGACAATGCTACTTTACTTAATCGTTATTGTCGGCTTGATGCTGCTGTCGAGCGCGGTCCGGGTGTTGCGTGAGTACGAGCGCGGCGTCGTCTTTCGGCTCGGGCGGCTGGTTGGTTCTCGCGGACCGGGACTGATTTTACTAGTGCCAATCATCGACCGCATGGTGAAAGTCAGCTTGCGAACCGTGGTCATGGACATCCCCCCGCAGGATGTGATCACCAAAGACAACGTCTCGGTAAAAGTGAATGCGGTTCTCTATTTCAGGGTCATGGATCCGTCAAGGGCGATTACCGAAGTTGAAGACTTTTTGTATGCCACGTCGCAATTAGCGCAAACCACGCTGCGCAGCGTTCTGGGTGGACACGAACTGGATGAGATGCTCGCCGAACGGGAAAAGATCAACAGCAACCTGCAGGAAATAATTGACAGCCACAGCGACCCCTGGGGCGTGAAGGTTGCCCTAGTTGAAATCAAACACATTGATCTGCCCCAGGAAATGCAACGCGCCATTGCTCGACAGGCCGAAGCCGAGCGCGAGCGCCGCGCCAAAGTCATTCACGCTGAAGGCGAGTTCCAGGCTTCGACAAAATTGAGAGATGCCGCACAGGTTATTAGTGAGTACCCCGAAGCGCTGCAACTGCGTTTTCTGCAAACGTTAACCGAGGTGGCTGCGGAAAACAATTCCACCATTGTTTTTCCCATGCCTATCGACCTGCTGAAGAGCTTCATGACTAATGCTGAAGACAGGAAATCTCGCTCGCGATCGAATAAGTAAAGTCTGATCGGTTGGAGCTCACCACTGCGCCTTAAATGGATATCAGGGACAAGCTGCGCCAGATTGAGTCGCTGCAAAAGCGGCCGGAAAGCACACCAGTCTTCCGCAGCTCTTCTCCTGTTGCCGATTTTGAGATCGGCTGCGTCATCGACGGTTTTACAAAACCCACTGCCCATGGCCACTTCTTTTGCCATCAACGGGACTACCCGCTTGAACATCGACATGGCGAAATTGAAATCACCGCCCTCCTGCTCAAACCCGCTTCTTTGTTGGCGACCGTCAGCCAGGATCGAACTTTTGAAAATATCGATCTTAAGAAGATCCTTTTTCTGGATACGGAGACCACAGGCATCTCGGGCGGAACCGGGATGTTCGCATTTCTGGTTGGTCTGGGCTGGTTTACTGAAAATGGTTTTCGGGTCCAACAACTGTTCTTAGATGATATCAAAAACGAGCAGGCGCTCCTGCATGAACTCAACCGAGTTTTCGAACAGCATGAAATAATCGTGAGCTACAACGGCAAATCGTTCGATGCTCCGCTGCTCGAAAGCCGCTATGTTTCTCACCGACTGACAACGCCGCTGACCAGTCGCCCCCACCTCGATCTACTGCATTGCGTGCGCAGATTCTGGAAACAGTGCCTTCCCGATTGCGCTCTCACCACTATCGAATCACAAATTCTGAAGCACTGGCGAACTGGAGACATTCCGAGCTACTTGATCCCGCATATTTATTTTGACTACTTACATGACCGTGACGCGCGGCCCTTGAAACCAGTTTTTTATCATAACCGCGAAGATCTACTGGCGATGGCAGCGATACTGATAAGACTCCTACAGTTGGTTGAAGATCCCTGGCAGTCTGAAAACGTCTTTGAGGTTTTGTCCCTGGGAAAAATCTACGAGAACATGTTGCAGTACGAGCGCGCCATCGAATTATACACCAAACTTCTGCAAAATAGTCTGGCAGGAAGCCTCCGGCGGGAAGCGCTCGTCCGCACAGCCTTCGATTACAAACGGCTGGGCAAATGGTCACAGGCGGCGGAAACGTGGGAGACTTACTTAGGCACCGAATCCTTTCATCCCCTGCCTTACATTGAACTAGCCAAGCATCATGAGCATCGGGATCGGGAATTGGCCAAAGCCAAAAAAATGGTGGAAAAGGCCCTGGCGGAATTGAACATCGTAGAGGGGCTCGGTCGCAGGACGGATTGGATAGTCTACAGGGAGGATCTCGAATACCGCTGGAAACGGCTTACCAGAAAAATCAACACAACCTCGAAATCATCAGCAGTTACTCCCTTTCCTGACTGGACTCAAGTCGAGTAGCCCATTCACTTGTGACCAGCGGTACCATTAGTCATCACGCGATTTCTCACCAGTCCAATGTCAAGATCCACG
>DASWHH010000176.1:0-6546 GCA_036398295.1 bacterium | reverse complement strand
CCTGCCAACATGGTCATCGATGCCCTGATGCAACGGCTATTCAACCAGCCCTTTGACCGCGACGGCCGTACAGCCCAGGCAGGGAAGGTGAACGACGAATTACTGGCGAGCAGCTTGAACCATCCTTATTTCAAAAAGCCTCCACCCAAGTCCACGGGGCGCGAAGAATTCGGAGCGGATTTTTGCAGCGATTTCCTAAATACCGCCGAACGTTTGCAGGTGCCCCCAAACGACATCATCGCATCGGCCGCGCAGCTCACGACGCACACGGTATGGCAAAATTATCATGATTTTGTCGAGCCGCTTACCACGGTTGAGGAACTGATTGTGAGCGGTGGCGGCGCGAAGAATAACTTCATCATGGACTCGCTGCGGAAGAAATTTCAGGGCGTGGTGGTTAACATCATTGATGACTACGGCATTCCAGCCGACGCCAAGGAAGCGGTGTGTTTTGCAGTGCTGGCTAACGAGACCATCACCGGTAATTCTAACAACGTGCCGGCGGCCACTGGTGCCATGCGGCCAACGATTTTAGGCAAGATCTGTTTGTAATAAAAGCTGGGACACAGAGTGCGCAGAGCTCCACAGAGTACACTGAAAGCACTGATTTTACAAAAATAATTCTCTGTACTACAAGTATGCTAACTATTCATAATCCGTACTACAAATCAGCAACATCGTGCTTTTTTAGCAAAGTTTTGGCCACGGATTCTCACCGATGAACACGGATTTTTTGAGCGAAATTTTTAAGTCCATTTCTTTTAACTGCTTGCCTGCCTGTGCAGACCCGCCTGCCGGACGGGCAGGCAGCTCCGCTACGCTGGGTTCATCCGTGAAAAATCCGTGGTCAGTCTTTGTTGCGGCTTTGCGCGCTGTGAACTCGGTGTCTCTCCGTGTTCTCTGTGTCTAATCTTAAAAAGAGGTTGGTTGTGGACAACGAGGTTTTTAACGAAATCAAAAATTTGATCACCGAGGCCCGCAATCCCGCCTCGGAAGATATCGACGGCAGGACAACCGAAGAGATTCTGCGCATCATCAACACCGAGGACAAAAAGGTGCCCTTGGTGGTGGAAACCGAAATCCCTCACATCGTACAGGCGGTGGAAATTCTGGTGGAGGCTTTTAAGAACGGCGGGCGACTCTTTTATGTCGGCGCCGGCACCAGCGGACGTCTGGGAGTTCTGGATGCATCCGAGTGCCCGCCCACTTTTGGCTCCGACCCCAGCATGATTCAAGGCATCATTGCTGGCGGGCCGATTGCATTGACGCAAGCGCAAGAGGGCAGCGAGGATAGTTCGGAGAACGGCGTCAAGGATTTGCTTTCAAGCGGCTTCGGTGTACAAGACGTAGCCTGCGGCATCGCTGCCAGCCGGCGCACACCGTATGTGGTGGCGGCCATCAAAAAGGCGCGAGAGATGGGCGCAAAAACCATCTTCGTCACCTGCAATCCCCGCAGCGAATTGAATCTGGAAGTGGACGTGGCGATTTGTCCGGTTGTCGGCCCGGAGGTGGTGATGGGTTCCACCCGCATGAAAGCGGGCACCGCCACTAAATTAGTGTTGAACATGCTCACGACCGCGGCGATGATTCGGCTGGGCAAGGTGTACGGCAACATGATGGTTGACCTGCAGATGAATTCCCGCAAATTGGAGGAACGTTCCAAACGCACGGTGATGATGGTGACCGGTGTTGATTATGAGCACGCGGAAAAAGTATTGCAGCAGGCGAAGGGCCACGTCAAAACCGCGCTGGTGATGATTCTGGCTGGTGTGGATGTCAAGGAGGCGCAGCGACGACTACGGGCAAGCGATGGCTTTGTGCGCCGCGCGATTGGGAAGACATGAGTTGATGTTAGAGCATGAGGGCATGGCCGATGACGAAACAATATTTCAGGAACGACAACAGGATCCTGATTTCCAAAGCCAACCTTGAAGCCAAATAGAAATGTCCCGTTAGGGACAAGATATTTATAGCCAATAGCGCCCTCCCGTATCTGGCCCCGTAGGGGCGAAATAGAGAGGCTCACAAACATATTTACAATTTGCTTTCTAACAAAATTCTGTAACTGATTGTATCACCTCTTTATTCTATAACGTATGAAACGAATTCATTTGGAGCTGTCGCTCCTTTTCGCCGTCATTCTCCTGATCCTTTCCGCCCGACAAAACCAAACCCAAAAAGTTCAAAAAATTTACCCACCGAGTCAGGATAAAAAATACTGGTTTGAAACCGCAACCGATTTAGTTTTCTCCGAGGAATTCCACCTGCCGGATTATGATCTGACCGATTACGGCAAAATCGAATATCCCTCTCTCGCCATCGACAACAAAAGGACCGTTTACGTAGCGTATGACGTCACTTCGGATAATGACGAGGAAGCGATCTATCTCAATTGGTTTGATGCAAATGACATTCGGACCGAGGAGCTGAGCGAAGGTCAGCCGCCGCGACATTTCTTGAAACTGATTGACCGGCCGCAATGGCATGGCGCGGTGCAAGTTAGCACCCAGGCTGGAACCGAGTACCGGCCGCGGGTGGCGGTTACGTCAAATGACGACGTCTGGGTAGTGTGGTCGGCGCGCCGGGACGGCAAGTGGGAGATTTTTGCGCGGATGCTTGCGAATGGCAAATTGGGTGACGAACAACAGATAACTTCAAATGAGGGTTACGATTTTCGACCCGTGGTGCTGGCCGAGCGCTCGGGCCGAGTCTGGGTGGCGTGGGAACGCGGTACCGCCGACAAGCACATGCACATCGTGGCGAAATATTTCCAGGCCGGGGCGTGGTCGGACGAAATTGTCGTGGAAGATCGGGCGGGATATGCTTATCGCCCGGTAATTTTGGAAACGCCCGACGGCACGGTGTGGTTTGGGTGGGACCACACCGCCGGCGCCAATACCGACATCCACATTCGTAGTTTTAAAAATGGGCAACTTCAGCCGGCCATTCGCGTCAGCGCTCATCCCGCCATCGACAACAAACCGGCGCTGGCCTGGCACGACGGCAAGCTCTGGGTGGCGTGGACCACCAACCGCCGCGGCGAGGACGGTTGGGGCATCATCCGCTATCCCATGGTACGCGCCTGCGATGGCAAAAACTGGTACGAACCTGTCGCTGACCTCAAGGGGATCGACCTCACCAGTCGCAGCGAAACCCAGAACTACGAATTTCCAACCATCACATTTGATCCTTTCGGACGGCTCTATCTCTTCACCCGTCACGACCACGTCTTCACCGGCTCATTCTATGACGAGGGCCGGTGGAGCGACCCGTTTCTGCTCGACGAACATGGTTGGGGCATTCGCGGTTTTTACGTGCACCTCGCCTGGGCATCGGATACTGAATTGTGGATGGCCCGCCGCGATCGCAAAACCATCTTCCTGCAAAAAATGGCGCGCCAACAGCCCCAGAAGAAAAGCGTTCGACTTAAACGATATGTGCCAGCGACCTATCCAAATGAGCTGAATTACAATGCAGCGACCTCATTCCGTGGTCCAACCAAACACGGCGATTACCGGGTCTATTACGGCGACTTACACGTCCACACCGCTTATTCCGACGGGGCAGGCGGTTTCGATGAGCTTTATAATTTGTACCAGAACATTTATCGCGTGGATTTTTTAGCCATCACCGAGCACGATGCCATGCGTGGCGGCAACAATCACTTCTCACCCGGCGAGTGGGCGTATCTCAAAGCGCTCAATGAGATCTACAACCAGCCCGGCGAGTTCGTCACCCTCAACGCTTACGAGTGGACCCATTCCACCTGGAGCGGTCCCCAGGATTCCAGCAGTCGCATCGGCCACAAGAATGTCTATTTTAGAAGCGGAGAAGAGAGTCCGTTTTTCAATCACCAGGGAAAAGTCGCCCGCGACGCGGCCTCACTTTTTCAAACGCTCCACAACTGTGACGCCATAGCCTTTCCGCACCATCCGCCCTGGGGCGGCATCACCTGGGAGGATCACGACCCGGAGGTTCAAACCAATTATGAGATTGTCTCCATTCACGGCGCCAACGAATACATGGGCAACCTTCCCATCCCCCACCGCGGCGGCATGCCGGGTACGTTCGTACAGGACGGGCTCGCGAAGGGCAAAGTCTTTGGACTGGTGGGAGCTTCCGATTCCCACGGGTTGTTCTACCACGCCACCGAGGGCTGGCGGGAAGATCCTTATAAAGGCGGACTAACCGGCGTGCTGCTCGACGGCCCTCTGAACCGCGAGAACGTCTGGGAGGCCCTGAAAGCGCGGCGCAATTACGCTACTTCCGGGGAAAAGTATTTTCTGGAATTTTTTATCAACGATCACCCGATGGGCAGCGTCATCACCGTCGCTTCGCCGCCAAGCATCAGTTTCGAGGCGCGATCCACGGAGGTGGTGTATGTCTATGTAATTCGCAACAACGAAGAGCTTTTTGTTTCGGGAAGGGTCGGCGGCGAAAGAGCATTTTATCGCGGCTTGACCGATGAAACCCTTGCGGTCGGCCGGAATGTTTACTATCTTCGAGTTGTTTATTCGAATGGGAGACTGGCGTGGTCAAGTCCAATCTGGGTCAACTATGAACCTGGAAACGCGCACAATTAATTGCCAGTGAAATCATTTATGAAGCGACTCGAGGTACGGGTTTTCCAACGCCGTAAAAGCCTGGCCTAAGGTGTTGGCTGCGGGTTCCTGGTCAGCTTGAACCAGGAGTGAAACGATTCTTGGGCAGTCCATTCGCATAGCTAAATTTTTTGAATAAGGTGACGATAATTATGGAGCCTTATGTGAAAGTAAGCTTTCGGATGCTGAGTTTCATCGCCCTGCACGCTATTCTATTTTTCTTCAACTGTGCGAACCGAACCCTCGTCACAGAAAATGAGTCCTCACCCTTTCAGAAAGAGATTCTCGAGTACGCGCTGAGCGACGAGTTTCCCCGCAACGGCACCTACCGTTATTACTGGGCGCCAACTGCAAACGATACGATTCACCTCGGCACCACCAAAAACATCGATTATCTCGGCACGCGATTGAGCACGGTTCGCGAGAACCGCGGTACCCATTGTGTAGGCATCAGCTGGCAGGTGTGCATGAAGATCTTACAAGACTGGAGCAAGCGTTTCAGCGGTGGCGACGCTATCTTAAACCTGAGCGTTGCCGATATGAAAAAATTTATCGATCGCTGGTTTATTAAATTGGAAGCCCAGGATTCGGTAACCACGCTGGCGCCACCGCAGGAAAAAGGCGCAGTCTACGCTTTGACTTCTTACAACCTTGGCGATGAAATTCCCTTTGATGAAGCACAGGCTGGCGACTTTGTGCAGTTCTGGCGCAAAGATAATACCGGTCACTCCTGCATTTTTCTTAACTGGATCCTGGATCACGAAGGGAATATCATTGGCTTGCGGTACTGGGGCAGCCAGCCCCAAACCAACGGCATCGGCACCGACACCGAGTTGTTCGACCCCTACCCCGACTCCGATATGTCCAAACGGCTCCTGGTTAAAAGCCGATTTTATGCTGGTCGCTTGGCGCCAAAACCTGGTGCAAATTAAGCTCTTCTCAAAGTCCCACTCATTTTAAAAATTGCCAGATGGCCGGGTCTTCGCTGCCAATCACCCACACCGAAAATCCCCGCAGCTTGTACTTGTTCACCAAATCCAATTTATGCTGAAACGACTGGCCGTTCTCAAAAAAGATATATTCGAATAAACCGCCATTTTCAAAAAAAGTGAAGGCTACTTTTTGATCGTCTAACCAGGTGGGCTTGGCGTTGAAACGCTGCGCCAGGGTCATGGCGGCGGAATAGGAAAGTCCCGCGCTCCATGACCGTGCGTTCGCGACATATTTTTCATCGTCCTGCTCAGTGTACCAGTGTGACGAACCCACGGGAATGCCCAGCGAAAGTTTTTCGGGGGGCACCTGGGTAAGAAAGTACTCGATATTTTTGATCACCCAGGGAATGCCGGCGCTGGGACCGGGCGGCGTGCGGCGGGTGTGCTGGGAGTAGGTCATGACTGAGATGAAATCGCCGATGTCAGCGAGGGCTTTGAGGTCGTAGCCAGCGCGCCAATTTTTATGCATCCATTTGAAATATTTGGTTGGGCCGGGGAATTCCTCAGGGCGATGCACCACCGCCACGCTCAGTTTGAAACCGCCACCATGTAGAGCCGCAGCCGTCTCTTTGTAGAATTGCGTGAAGGCATCGCGGTCGTTCATGTTCAAGTTTTCAAAATCAAATTGAATGCCGACGTACCCGAATCGGCGGCATTCGTCCATCAGGCTTTTTACCGCCCGCTGCCGCGCCGTGTCGCTCACCAACAATTTGTGCAACATCTCCTGGTCGAAGCCCGGGTTATGAATGAGCGGCATAACGGGAATATTATTTTCCTTCGCCAGATTCAGCATGATCGGATCCGGAGCGCCCCAGACCACGCCATCTTCATCCACGTTGTACACCACCGGCGCAATGATGCTGATCTGTTTGATATGGGTTTTGAAACTCTCGAAACACGATTCGAGATCGACATAGTAAAACAGACGTTCCAGCTTTTGCTGCGAAAAACCT
>DASWHH010000175.1:0-3792 GCA_036398295.1 bacterium | reverse complement strand
AAATCATTCTGCGGTTTCCATTTTTCACTCGCCAATTTTCAGCTGGCTAACCTTCGTGATTACCTCCTGCTCGAGTTTGGCTTTGTATTCGGAAACCTTCGTTCGCACGTCCGGATATTTGACGCCTAAAATCTGCGCCGCCAGAATGCCGGCATTCTTAGCGTTGTTGATGGCCACGGTGGCAACCGGCACACCGCCAGGCATCTGTACTATGGATAAGAGCGCATCCAGCCCTTGTAGGGATGTGGTCTGTACCGGTACGCCAATTACCGGCAAGGGGGTTACGGCGGCTACCATGCCCGGCAAATGCGCCGCACCCCCGGCTCCAGCAATGATGACGTCGAGGCCGCGTTCTTCGGCGGTTTGGGCATACTCCATCATGCGCTGCGGGGTACGGTGCGCCGAAACGATGGTGAGCTCGAAGGCGATACCAAATTCTTTGAGAATTTCAGCGGCTGCGTTCATCACCGGCAGGTCGGAGTCGCTGCCCATTATTATTCCCACCAGCGGCTTGTTCATGTTTGCCTCCCTTTGATCTTGACAATGTCTTTGATGCGGTGAGCTTTAGACAAAGCTGCATCCAACGAATCATCGACTATGGTCACGTGCCCCATCTTGCGGAGCGGGCGAGTCTCAGCTTTACCGTAAAGATGAAACGACACGCCGGGAATCGCCAGCGCCGAGGGTAACCCGTCGATCAGCGGTGGCCCGGAGAAACCCGGTTCGCCCAGTAGATTGATCATGACCGCCGGTCTCAGAAGCCCGGTCGAGCCGAGCGGCAGACCGGTTATGGCGCGCAAATGCTGCTCGAACTGGCTGGTGACACAGGCTTCGATGGTGTAGTGGCCGGAATTGTGGGGCCGCGGCGCGATTTCATTGACAAATAACTCCCCGCTTTTTGACAGAAACAACTCCACACCAAACACCCCGACTCCCTGCAGTGCTTCCACCGACTGAATCGCTAGCGACTGTGCCGCCTCGGATAGTTTTTCCGAAATCTGCGCTGGCGCCAAAAGGTAATCGAGGATGTTACCGTCCTGGTTGAACAACATTTCTGTCACTGGATAACTTTGAACCTCCCCATCCTGACTGCGTGCGACCATCACTGCCAGTTCCTTGTCCAAATCCACGCATTCCTCTATCAAGGAATCGACTTGCAGGGCCAGCCCAAAATCAACCGCGCTACGCAGCACGGCCACGCCCCGGCCATCGTAGCCGCCGCGTCGGGCTTTCTGCACCAGCGGATAGCCAAATGTTTCGAAGGCGTGGGGATCAGGCGCCACCATGCTTTCAAAGCGCGGCACCGGCAATCCATGCCTTTTCAGCACGGATTTTTGGGTGAGCTTGTCCTGAATGATGTCCAGCAGGTGCGGCGACGGAATGAGGCGACGGCCGGCCCGGTGCAGTTGTTTCAGTGCATCCGTGTCGATGTGCTCGATGTCATACGTGGTGACATCGCAACTCGCCGCCAGCTCGTGAAGTTTATCGGCGTCATAAAAGTGGCCCACCAGTTCGTGGTCGGCGATTTGACCTGCGGGCGAGTTGGGAGTAGGGTCCAGTACCGCGACGTAAAAACCCATCTGCTTGGCTTTGAGGGTCAACATTCTGGCGAGCTGACCGCCGCCGATGATGCCAATACGGGAGACGGGATAAAAGAAGCTATCACTCATGTTAGATAATCGTTTTCTTGCAATGGTCTCATTTTATGAAATAAATCGGAAGGATGCAAGACGCGTTCGGTGCGACCGACCAAGAATGAGGATAGCGAGAAACCGCGTTCACAGAAATCAAGACTCATTGAGTATGTATTTGTCTTAGTTTACCCTCATAGGGCACGGCTTGAACCCGCGCGGGTTCCTTTTTCATCAGGCTTCGGAAACCACGGCACAAATCGACTGGTGGTGCGTTGATATTCGCGATAGGCGTCGCCCTTGGAGCGGAGGGCTTGTTCTTCAGTGGCTGGAATGCCAACGGGAGATTGCCATCCCAGTTCTTCCGCAGCAGCTGGTAGCGGCCTTCTTCCTCATGGCCGACAACGCGGCCAAAGAGATGAATCGCTAACGCAAGCTCCACAATGAAACCATGCCGAGAATCAACAATTTGCGGAGCGGATGCCCGGCACCCATCACAAGGCAAATGACTGCAATCAAAGTGAAGTTGCCGGCCCAGCCGACATCGACAATGGCGGCATTTTTAATGCGCAAGTGGATTAGCCACAGGCACAGCATCACCGAAGCGACGCCGACCCATGCCACGAGGACAATCGGCAACAACTCTTCCAAAATTTTAAACTCATCCCATTTCATCTTCACTGGTGGCTGGAAAGCGAAAAGGCAATCGGCGAATGACGGGACGGAGAGCGAGATACAATAGCAGGGTTACCGGCGGCCCAATCAAACACCATGCTACCATTGCGCGCAGGGTTAGGTGCCACAAAAAGCTGACCGCGTTCCACAAGTCTTCGTTGAGCATGCTCATCACTTTGGTGACGGTCAGCGGCGCCATCGGCGCGCTAAAAAGAAACGCGCCGGCATGATAAAACGGAATCAGCAAAATCATCTGCAAAGGATAGACAACAAAAGTCATCACGTGAATGGCTGGCTGGTTAAGTCGAAATACGTAGGCGGCGAAGGCGCATAGCAACGTCGTGGATCCCAGTACTGGGAAAACTCCGAGCGTGAGTCCAAAGGCGATGCTCAATGCAATTTTGTCCGGTGAGACGCCTTGCTTCAAAATGGTCAACAGCGGAATCAGGATGCGGTTTTGCCATAACGGCTTAAATCTCATGAGTTTTTCTCAACAACAAGTGACGTAGTGGAGCGTTACCAGGTAAGCGAAAAAGCTGGATGAGGACATAAACCGCCATCGCGATGTTCCCCAATGTCATGATCAGTACAAACCAAACCGCTTTTCTGAGGAAGCCGTGTTCTTTGTAAGCGACCCACACAAAGAACGTGAGGAACCCGAAATAGGCGTCGGCCAGCGTGGCGCGGAACCAGGGGTCCGGCCACAGCGCTGCGCCGGCATCAAACACCCCGCGATCCAAACTGGCGGTGATGGTGACGTAGAGCATGGTCGCCAGAATTGCAAAGAAGAGAATTTTAAGGAAGGTTAGCACAGAGTCTCTCCAATCGAACCGATCGATAAACCAAACTCAGTCTTCAATCATGAATCCTTGGTAGTGTCCTAATTTGGCGCGCCTTTTTTCAATATTTAGAATAAATTGGAATAACATTTGCTGTACGGCAAATATTGCCTCTTGACAAATAATAGGGAAGTTGTATATATTGCATCGTAATTTACAAAAGTAAATGTGGCTCCGGCTGTTATTAAATCTCCAATTGTTTCAACTTCGATTATTCCTACATTCGCCAAAGGTATGTTCTTAGATGGTATCTTATCATTTGCTGAGAAATCCTAAAAGAAACATACACTCTTTTAATTAGTAAAACAAATAGCAAAAGTTGACGATAATATTTCTAACGGAATGAATCAAATTGGTCTTTTTCACTAATTCGTTAGGAGATCGCACCAATGAATAACCGTATGAAAACTAAAATTACTGCACAAGATATTGCAGACTATCTGATTAGTTATGCCCAGTCCAAGGATATTAAGATAACACCTTTGGAAGTTCAAAAATATCTATTTTATGCACAGGGTTGGCATTTAGCAGTTTCTGATAGCGTTCTATTTGATGATAAATTTGAAGCTTGGACTCATGGCCCAGTGATTAAGAAAATATATGGACGATTTAAAAAGTTTGAACGTAACAATATTGACGAAAAAATA
>DASWHH010000174.1:0-9383 GCA_036398295.1 bacterium | reverse complement strand
CGCGGTGGTCATAAATGAGCGGGCGGCAAGGCTGCTGGGATATGAACAGCCGGTCGGGCGAAAACTCAACGGTTTTTTTGGCGACGGTGAAAGGGCGCTGGACATCATCGGCGTAATGGAAGATGTTCATTACGAGCCGCTGCACCAGCCGATTCAGCCGATGGTAACTTTGATTTCCCACGGAGCGCCAACGCGAGTCCTGCTGCGGGTGCGCGGTGATGTTCCAGCCATCATCCGCGATGTTGAGGAACAATGGAAGATGCTCAGCGGCGGCCAACCGTTCACCGCATATTTTCTCGATGATCGTCTCGAAAGATATTATCGCGCCGATCAGGCCTTGGGCAAGCTTTTTGGAATTTTTGCCGGCGTGGGAATTTTCATCTCCTGTCTGGGCCTGCTGGGATTGGTGACGTACGCAGCAGAGCAACGCACCAAAGAGATTGGCATTCGCAAAGCTTTGGGCGCCACCACACCCGGCATCATGGGCTTGTTGTCAATAGAATTCGTCAAGCTGGTCGCAATTGGTAACCTTATTGCCTGGCCGGTGTCTTATTATTTTATAAACGGCTGGCTGCAAGACTTCGCTTATCGCATCGATCTCGGTTGGGGAGTGTTTGTGCTGGCTGGCGGCTTAACGCTGGTCATCGCGCTGCTCACGGTCAGCGCGCAGACCGTCAAAGCGGCGCTGGCGAATCCGGTGGAGTCATTGCGATATGAATAGGCGTTATCCTAAAACGGAAAACCGCATAACGTTTCCTATTTTGGAGTTGCAGCCGCTATGCGCCATGCGCTTTGCGCTCTACTGATAGCTTCGATATGACGGCATTCGAACAAATTTTGAGGAGGAATTGACATGCAAAAATTGTCACGATGGTTTGCAATGATTCTGCTTTTTCTCGTTTTAGTAAGCGCGAGCGTCTTTGGACAAACCGCACTGAAGGACGAAATGCGGCTCCCCTGGGCGCAAACACAGGGAGGATTTCTGCGCGAGTGGTTGATTGTCGGCGGATTTCCGAACCCGAACGGCGCCGGTTACGATACCGATCTGCTGCTTGAGCACGAGGGTGAGCAGGGCATTCGTCCAATCGCCGGCATGACTCATAAACTTCCGGATGGCACAGCGCTCGCCTGGAAGTCCTATCATTCGCCTTACAATTATGTCAATTTCTTGAATGTCTTGCAGGCCATCGACTTCTACAACAAAATCGCCTACGCTTACACTACTGTTGAGTGGCCGCGACAGGAAAAAACCATCCTGTCCTTTGGCAGCAATGTCGGCAACAAAATTTGGGTTAATGGAAAATTGGTGTACGAAAGCAAGAACAATTGGACCGCCAAGGAAAGCCACCATGTCGAAGTGGAAATGGAAAAAGGGGGAAACAGCATTCTGATGAAATCCATCCACGGCGGGTGGACCTGGGGATTCACGCTGCGGCTGATCAAACCGGAATCCTTTTCACTCATCCATGATTTTCATCTTTCGCCGTCCATCGTTAAATCAGATAGGACGGATGATTTAAAGCTGCAAACCGACAGAAGCGAAAACCCTGAAATTAAAAATATCGACGTGCAAATAAAAGCCGTTGCCGCCGGCGGCAAGATCGTTGCGGAAAAAACCGCTAAACGCGGAGAAGAGGCTTCTTTCCAAACGACAAAATGGCCGGATGGAGTTTATGAAATTCGCTTTGAAAGCGAAAATAATCGCAGCGAATTGGTCACCGCCTATTTGTACTGGCATAAAGGTGATGGCTTGATGGAGGCACGCGAGTTGGTGAGCACCGCCCCCAAAAATCCCCAAACGCCGGCTGAGCTGACACACGCAATGCTCGCCGACCTGGTTATCGATCGTTTGGGCCACAACCCTGCCGCCATCGATAGCATCGACGTCTCCGCCATCTATTCTCCCCTGGTGGAATATGCCGAGTTAAAATTGCAAGCTGCCGGGAAACCGGGGCCGGCCCGCGCCAATGGCTTTGTGCGCCTCGCTTATCGCGATGAAACCGACGGCACGCCACAATTCTGCCGCGCTTACCTGCCCTTGAAATACGACGCGAATAAAAAATGGCCGCTGGTGCTGAAGCTGCATGGCTATAATCCGCCGAACCCGCAGTACATCCACTGGTGGGCCGTGGACAATCGCCATTACGATTTCGTCGACCGTTACCCGGTTATTTATCTGGAGCCGCACGGTCGAGGCAATACCGGTTATCAGGGCATCGGCGAATTGGACGTGCTGCGCTGCGTCGAAATGGCCAAACAGTATTTCAATGTGGATGAAGATCGGATTTATCTTTTTGGAGATTCCATGGGTGGCGGCGGCACCTGGTATGTGGGATCGCGGCATCCGGAATTGTTCGCGGCCATCGCGCCGATCTATGGCGGCTGGGATTACCATGTTTCGATGCAGGAAGAAGAGCTTGCCCAGTTGACTGAAAGCAGGCGTTTTGAACTCGAAAGCAACAGTTCTTTTGCCCAGGCCGAGGCCCTGTTAACCACGCCGGTTTTTGTCCTGCATGGCGATGTCGATAAAGCGGTCGACGTTAAACATTCGCAATACGCCGTGCAAATGCTGCAGCGCTGGGGTTATGATATTCGCTATCGTGAATTTCCCTACTTCGGCCATGAAGGTCTCGATATGATGGATGATTTACTGCCGTGGCTATTGCGCCACAAGAGAAACGCCCATCCGCAAACCGTGCGGGTGCGCTCGGCACATTTGGAATCGGCCTCGGCGCACTGGCTCAAAGTAACCCAACGAGACGATCCGTATGCTTTTATCGAGGCCGAAGCCGAAGCGCTGGTCAACAACACCGTTCGTTTGTTCAGCGAAAATGCGCTGGAGGTCGAGCTCTCTCCCTCTGCCCCACTTATCGACCCGCAAAAGCCCATCACTATTATTTGGAATATCGATGACCTGCGCGAAACCCGCATGGTCAACGGCAAGATACAGTTGCGCGCCAAAGATTATCAACCGGCGGCGCTCACGAAAACAGCGCACATCGCCGGGCCGATTGCCGATGTCACCACCACGCCTTTTGCCCTGGTTATCGGCACCATTTCTGACGACTCCGTGATGGTCAAGCTCTGCCAGCAAAAGGCCCAGGAATTTATCGATGATTGGAAAGGCTGGCAAAAGTATGAACCGCGGGTCTTCAAAGACACCGAGTTGACCGAAATAGATATGCAAAAGTACTCGCTGATTCTCTACGGCGGCGCCAACGCCAATCTCGTTGCCAGAAAGTTGAGCGATAAAATCCCCCTGCAGATTTCTGACGATGCGATCAGCGTCGCCGGCCAGCGCTTCGAGGCAACCGATGCCTGTGTGCAGATGATCTATCCGCATCCATTGAATCAAGACCGATACGTCACAATCATCGGCGCTACCTCCGGGGCGGGACTATATTTTTATACCGCCAGAAATCGCGAGCTCGATTTCTTCATACAGGACGGTTGCATGGCCAACGAACGCCAGGGCCGACCGATGGGCAAGCTGCAAATCGCTCGAGGGATTTTTGACTACAACTGGCAGATTAGTGACAAAACGCTGACAACCGGCGATCCCGAATTACGCAAGAACGCTGCCGTTCGCAAAGTCCTGCCGGATCTCACCATCAGGATTGACAATTTGCCCGAGATCGATCCGCAAATTTTTGATACACTGGCCGGGACTTATGAAATACAGCCGGGCGCGAACGTAAGTGTTTTTCGTGAAGGCGACCGGCTGCTCGGCAAAGGTCCTGATGGAAAATCCGTTCAGCTTTACCCAGCTTCCGCGACCGAATATTTCTTGAGCGAAGATGACATTCAGCTCACGTTTGAGAAAAATGCCAGTGGCGTTGTTGAGCGCATCGTGATCCATGAAGGCGGGCGCGAGACTCCAGCAAAGAAAATCAACACGGGCACAAACTGAGCAGATGACTTGGCGCCACTCATCGTGCTGGTGAATCCAGTGAGGACTGGCGGTATGAATAGCAAAGAGCATAGAGCATGGAGCAGAGCGTTTCTTTCGCCCTGTTCTATGCGCCATGCGCTTTGCTCTATGCGCTATGCAAAGGAAAGGAGGTTCCAGTGGTTAAGAACTACTTCATAATCGCCATTCGCCATCTCCTCAAAAACAAGCTGAACTCCGGGATCAACATCTTCGGATTGGCGGTTGGCATCGCCGCGAGTATCATGATTTTTTTGTTTGCTCGACATGAACTGACTTACGATACCTTTAACAAAAACGCCCGGTCAATTTACCTGGTTTATAAAGAACGCATCACTCCGGCCGGCACCCAGGTAACCCGCGATACCTGGGTGCCGATGGCCGCCGAACTCAAGAATGATTATCCCCAGATTCAAAATGCCGTCCGCTTTTGGGACACCCAACAGTGGGTGCAGGTAGGCGAGCAACGCTTTCAGGAAACCGTCGCTTACTCGGATGCCAGTCTTTTTGAAATGTTCACGCTGCCGCTCGTGAAAGGCGCGGCGGACCTCGTGTTTGCCGATTTTAATTCCGCGGTGGTTTCGCAGGAAATCGCCCGCAAATATTTTGGCGATACCGACCCTATCGGCCAAACGATTACGGTGGATTATAGTAACCGTTACGTGGTGCGCGGCGTGCTCGCTGATATCCCACACAATTCCTCGCTGTCAATCAACATTCTCGCGCCCTTTGCAAGTCTGCCGTGGTACGAAGAACAGCGCAATAACTGGGGCGGATCGTTCCTCAGCACGTTTGTGCAACTGGCGCCTCCGGCGGCGCCAGCGACGCTGGAGGGACAATTTCCGGCGTTGCTCGCCAAAATTTGGGGAGAAGACGAACCCGCCCGCACCAACCTCAAACTTTTACCTTTGTTGGACCTCTATGACGAGTTGACCGGCGCCCGTACCTATGCCTATATTTTGTTGTGCATCGCCGGCGTGATTGTGTTGATCGCCTCGATCAACTTCATGAATTTGGCCACCGCCCGTTCGCTGGATCGCGCGCGTGAAATCGGCTTGCGCAAAGTCGTCGGCGCGGCGCGGTCGCAATTGATTCAACAGCTGCTGAGCGAATCTTTAGTGATGAGCGCGTTGGCGCTGATTGTGGGCGTCACGCTTGCTGAGATTTTTATCCCATACCTCAATTCGTTTTATAGTCTCTCGTTGGAGTTGCGGTTTCTCGACAGTCCGATCACGACCCTGGCGTTGGTTGGCCTGGGGTTGCTGGTGGGAATCTGCTCTGGATTATATCCGGCCTTCTTTCTATCGCGCTTCCAACCGATCACCACACTCAAGGGAAAACTGAAAACCAGCCGGGCTGGTTTGAAACTGCGCAACACGCTGGTCATCACTCAATTTTCTTTGTCCATTGTTTTGATGATTGGCACTGGTGTGATGTGGCAGCAGATCAAGTACATGCAAGACGCCAGTCTGAATTTTGAGGAAAGCAACCTGCTGGCTATTCCGATGGAGATGTCTGATTTCGAGACCGAGGAGCTGGGCCGTCGAGGGATGGAGGTGTTTCGCAATTCACTGTTGCAGCGGAGCGACCTGGCATCGCTCGCGGCTTCCACGCACGTGCCGGGAAATTGGCCGGGCTGGTTCACATTTGCCTATCCTGATGTCGATGACGACTCCCGCCGCCTGCGTATGCGCCATGCGTTGGTTGACGACAACTATTTCGAGACCTTTGGCATCGAGTTTGTCGAGGGCCGCAATTTTGATCGCAATTTGGCGACGGAGGCGCCGGAGTCGATCATTATCAATGAAGCCGCCCGCCGCGATTTTGGCTGGCCATCGGCGCTCGGGCGGCAGGTCCGCATCGGCGACACGCGCTACAATGTCATTGCTGTGGTGAAGGATTATCACTTCGAGTCGCTGGCCAGCGAGTTGACACCGGTGCTGCACCGCTATCGACCGACCGCACACAACGCCCACAATTTTCTCACTGTCCGTCTCAATTCTGCGGACCCGCCGGCGACCCTCAAATTCATCGAAGGCCGGCTTCATCAGCTTGATCCGGGGCGCACGTTCGCTTATTTTTTTGTGAGCGAAAATTTCGATCGCTTGTATGAAAATGAAAACCGTCTGTTCACTCTGGCCGGCCTGTTTGCGATTCTGGCAATCATCATCGCCTGTCTCGGACTCTTCGCGCTGGCCTCGTTCGTCGTGACGCAACGCACCAAAGAGATTGGCATTCGCAAAGTTCTGGGCGCGGAAGTCCCGAACATCGTCTTCATGCTTTCCAAGAAATTCGTTATACTGGTCGGTGTGGCGTTTTTGGTTGCATGTCCGCTGGCCTATTATCTCATCAATCAGTGGCTGTCAGATTTTGCCTATCGCACTCAGCCGGGGATAGACATATTTGCGCTCTCCGGCATTTTGGCGCTGGCCATCACCTTTGTCACAGTTAGCTCCCACGCCATCAAAGCGGCGTTGGCGAATCCCGTCGATTCGCTAAGGTATGAATAGCATAGCGCAGAGAGCAGAGCGCATAGGGAAGCAAACATCGCGATGCGCCATGCGCTTTGCGCTATGCTGACCCCTTTACCACTGACCGCTGCAAGCTGACCGCTTACAAACGGAGATTCTATGTTAAGGAGCTTTTTGAAGATCCAGCCGTACTACATGACTCTCCATTCCAGCGAGTTGAAACAGGGCGGCATTTACAGCATCCGCATCAAGCCCGGAAACCGCGACGCAACCGTCGATTTCATCGATCGCCAGTTCCGGCAATTCTTCCCCGATGCCATCGTCGAAGTTTCGAATTTCGATAAGGATCTCGATCTCGGCACGAAGGATGTTTGGGAAATAGTGGAAAGCAGTTTATCGATTATTTTTTTAGTATTGGCCTGATGTTTTTCACCGCGCTCGCCGCGACCGGGTATCATACGACCAGGGCCGTGCTAGCGAACCCGGTGGAAACGCTGCGGTATGAATGAAGCTGTCAGCTTTCAGTTTGGACAGGCGTAGAGCGAAGAGCGCGAGAGGGTAATTGTGAAGTGCACGCGCTCAAAGCTCTTCGCTTTTTGCTGGTCGCGCCACGTTCAGGTGCAAAGTGCTTTGCCGTTTGCGCTATGCGACCAACTGACAACGGACAACTAACAACGGACAAATTGCATGCTTAAGAACTATTTCAAAGTCATACTACGAATTTTTCGAAAGAACAAAATCTACTCGTTTATCAACATCGCCGGACTGGCCATCGGAATGGCGTGTTTCATCTTGATTGTCACGTTCATCAAAAACGAATTGAGTTACGACAATTTTCACGAAAACGCCGATCGCATTTTTCGTCCGGTTGAAATTCAGCAGCACGCCGGTGTGGGCACCCAGCACGTGGCGGTGACGATGGGCCCGTTGGCGCCGGCGGTGCGCGTGGAGTTTCCACAAATCGTCAGCGCGGCTCGCATCATTCCCATGGGCACATTTTTCTGCCAGGTGGGCGAGAAGGGTTTTTATGAGCAGGACGTGGCCTACGCCGATCCCGAGTTGTTCGAGATTTTTACGATTCCGTTGGTGAGCGGCAATCCGAAGACCGCGCTGGAAAAGCCGCACTCGCTGGTCATAGATGTTGAACTGGCGGAGAAATATTTTGGGGATGACGATCCGCTGGGCAGAACCATCACCCTGCACCATGCGCGCGGCGTCAATGATTATACCGTCACCGGCGTCATCAAAAAGTATCCCGAGAATTCCCATTTGCGATTTCGCATGCTCGGGTCGTACGTCACCATCGCGGATCAGCTCACGTATCTCAAGAACTGGAACTCTAATTCGCTGGCGACCTATGTGCTCCTGCAAGAGCCGGCACAACAGGCCGAGCTGGAAAAACAGTTTCCCGACTTTTTAAAAAAGCATGTCGCCGATGGTTTCAATGCCGATATCGAAGTCTATTTGCAGCCATTGAAAGATATCCACCTCCGTTCAAGCCACATCGTCTATCAGACTTACAACAACAACGCCGGCAGCATCGACACGATTTACACGTTTTCGGCAATCGCGGTTTTTGTGCTGTTGATCGCCTGCATCAATTTCATGAACCTCTCCACCGCGCGGTCGGCGAAACGCGCCAAAGAAGTCGGTATGCGCAAAGTTCTCGGCTCGGACCGCCGTAGTCTGATTTATCAGTTCATCGGCGAGGCAGTGTTCTTTTCGTTGCTGGCGTTCGCGCTTTCTCTGGCGTTAGCGCAGTTCGCTTACTCGTTGCTGCGACCGGTGTTCGAGAACCGCATCATTTTTGACTACTCCACCGACCCCGGCTTTCTTTTCCAAATAATGGGCGTTGCCCTGTTGGTGGGATTGGCTTCCGGCAGCTACCCCGCCGTTTATTTGTCGGCGTTTCCACCGGCGCACACTCTAAAAGGAGCGGTTTCATCGCAAGCCCGGGGCGCCCGTTTGCGCAAATCGTTGGTGCTGGTGCAGTTTGCCGTCGCCATCACGCTCATCGTTTGCACCGGTATCGTGCACGACCAAATGCAGTTCATCCGCAAAAAGGATCTCGGCTTCAACAAAGACCAGGTGGTCTATTTGCCGCTGCGCAGCCGGGATGTCCGTGAAAAAATTCCGTTGCTAAAAAGTGAGTTGAAAAAGAACGCCAGTGTGGTGAACGTCTCGGCATCAGCCGGTTTGCGCGGGGCCAGCGGCTCGCAGGGCACGATGCAAGTGGCCGGCAACAACGGCGACATCGAATTGATGATGCGCTTCAGTTACGTGGATTTCGATTTCCTCAATACAATGGAAATGCAGCTGGTGGCGGGACGGGATTTCTCCGAGAGTTTTGCGTCAGACACCGCCACTGCGGTGATCATCAACGAAACCGCGGTGCGCGAGTTAGGATGGCAGCAGCCGCTCGGCCAGCATTTTCAACGAGGAAACAGCGAGCCCTTCACTGTCATCGGCGTGGTGAGGGATTTTCATTTCTACACCATGCATCAAAAAATCGAGCCGCTGCTGATGTCGATCTCCCCGGATCAATTCCGTTACCTGTTGATCAGAGTTCAGCCGCATGACATCAAAGCCACGATGGCGTTCATGGAGGAAATCTGGAATCGTCACCTGCCTGGCCGTCCCTTTGAGTATGATTTTCTGGATGACCATTTCAAAGAAATCTATCGCAGCGATGAGAACCTTGGACGACTGTTTGCGGCGTTTTCGCTGACCGCGATCTTTATCGCCTGTTTGGGACTATTCGGTCTGGCGTCATTCACCGCCGAGCAAAAAACCAAGGAGATCGGCATCCGCAAAGTTCTGGGGGCTTCTGTTTCCGGCATGGTGTTTCTGCTGGCCAAAGATTTCACCAAATGGGTGGCCGTCGCCAGCCTCATTGCCTTTCCTATCGCCTACTTCACCATACAGGATTGGCTGAGCAATTTCGTGTATCGCACGGAAATCCATTTTTACACCTTTCTTCTGGC
>DASWHH010000173.1:0-4309 GCA_036398295.1 bacterium | reverse complement strand
TCCTTGGAGCCTCCTTGTTATTGTCAATTTTCTTTTCAGCCCAAGCCACAATGGCTCAGGGAGCGAATATTTCGATTCATGGTTTTGGGCAGGGGAATTACACTTCGAGTCTCTCCTCGTCCAATCCCGACAACGGTGATTTCAAATGGGCCGGGGAGAGGTTTCAACTCAAGCTCGACGCCTCGCTGGCGGCATTTCGATCATTTGCCAAAGTCGACGCATTCTATGACCACATCGACAACGATGCTGAATTGGAATTGCGGGAAGGCTTTGTCGATTACTCCTCCGGCGCATGGGATCTGAGAGTTGGCAGGCAAATAATCACCTGGGGTCTGGGGGATTTGATTTTCATCAATGACGTCTTCCCGAAGGATTACGAAGCTTTCTTTTCAGGAAGGCCGTTGGAGTATTTGAAGAAGGGGATGGATGGCGTAAAGATCGGTCTTTATCCCAGCTTCACCTCGATCGAGCTCATTGCCATACCTTTTTTCGAGCCGAACACTTTCCCTCAGCAAAACCGGTTCTGGATGTTCGATCCTCTGCCCAGTATCATAAACCGAGAGGAAAAGGAACCCGCGACGAACCTCGAGAATACTGAGCTCGCCGCTCGGCTGTACCGCGATATCGCCGGCTTCGATGCCTCGCTCTATTTTTATAGAGGTTTCTTCAGGCAGCCCTCGATAATGCCGGATCATCCAACCATGCCGACGAAACTCACTCTCTTCTATCCAAAGCTTTCGGTTTATGGTGCAAGTCTGCAGGGAAGCGGTTTGGGTGGAGTCTTGAGTTTGGAAGCAGGTTATTATGATTCAAGGCAGGACCGAGGCGGCACTGACCCACTGCTTCCGAACTCACAGACGAGATTCTTGATCGGCTATCAGAGGCAGTTGTGGCAGGACTTCACCATTGGCCTTCAGTATTATGGTGAATACATGCACGACCATTCTGCCTACGAAAGCAGCCTCCCTTCCGGATTTCCAAAGGAAGATCGACTGCATCAACTCACGGTCAGCAGACTCACGCAATTTTTGGTGCACCAAACGGTCCGAGTCTCGTTCTTTTCGTTCTACAGCCCCTCGGAGGGAGATTATCAGTTGAACCCGGAGATGAAGTATAACTTCTCAGATCATATCTGGACGGCAATCGGCGCTAATGTGTTTGGCGGGGGTAAAAGCTGGAGCCAGTTTGGACAGCTTGACAAGAACGATAATGTCTACCTGCAATTGAGATATGAGTTTTGAGGTAGCCACAGATGCCTATGGAAATGTCTCTCATCAGAAACCAAAGAAAGATGAACCATGAAAGTTCTCCTGCTCATCAATGACGCGCCGTATGGCACCGAGAAGGCCTACAATGCTTTGCGGTTGGGAATGACCCTGCAAAAGGAACATCCCGATGTAGAAGTTCGCGTGTTTTTGATGGCGGATGCGGTGAGCTGCGCCTTGTCGAATCAAAATACACCGCAAGGTTACTACAATATCGAGCGCATGCTCAAGTCCATCATCGCCAAAGGAGGCAAAGTGAAAGCCTGCGGTAGTTGTGTCGATGCCCGCGGCCTGCGCGAGCTGAAGTTGATCGAGGGTGTTGAAGTCAGTAACATGAGCGACTTGGCACAATGGTCGGTTGACAGCGACAGGGTATTTACATTTTGAGTATAGGCAAGAGTGGACAACTGAAGCCTGCCCGCTGCTAAACTGAACGAGCAGGTGATATAATTAAGCAGCTTTTGCGGTTGTATTTCCCACATCCATGTCTTTGAAATTCACCGACACCACCTTCGACACCCCCTCCTCTTCCATGGTGACGCCGTAGAGGCAATCGGCTGAACGCATGGTGAGCTTGTTGTGGGTGACCACGATGAACTGGGTGTTGTTGGAGAATTTGCGAATGGCGCCCACGAACCGGCCAACGTTGGCGTCGTCGAGCGGGGCGTCGACTTCGTCGAGAATACAGAACGGACTGGGTTTTACCAGGTAAATGGCGAACAGCAACGAGATCGCCGTCAGCGCTTTCTCGCCGCCGGAGAGCAGAGAGAGGGCGTCCACCCGCCGGCCTTTGGGATCGGCTTCGATCAGGATTTCCGCTTCAAGCGGATCCTCATCGTCAGCCAAACGCAACGCGGCTTTTCCGTTCGCAAAAAAGCCGGTGAACACTTCAGTGAAGTTCTTTTGGATTTGCGCAAATACGGTCGAGAATTGCTCACGCGCGGTCTTGTTGATAACGCTGATGGTCTCTTTGAGATTGGCTTCGGCAGTAATCAAATCGTTTTTCTGGGTGGTTAAGAAATCGAGTCGCTCTTTCTCTTTTTCATATTCTTTGAGGGCCAGTAGATTCACGGGTTCCATGGCAGCGATGCGGTCTTTCATCCTGGCAATTTCTTCGGAAAGCGCCGGGATATCCAGCGATTCCACAATCGGCTCGGCTTTGATCTCGATTTTGTACTCCTCATTTATTCGCTCTTTGATGCGCTCCGCTTGCATCTTCAATTCTGAAACCCTGAGCTCAACGCTATGAAACGTTTCGGAAACCGCATCCCGCTCGTTGCGAATTTGTTTCACCAGCTTGTCCTGCGTCTCGATTTTTTCCTTTTCGTCGGCATAGTAGTGCTCCAGCTGCTGCACTTCCGCGTCCATTTTCAAGCGCTCGTCCAACTCTGACGCAATGGTTTGTTTATTGAGCTCAATGCGCTGTTCCAATTCCACGGACTCGTTTTCTGCCGCGGTCATCTCATCGGCAACGCGTTGCAACGTGGCCCGCCATTCCCGGATAAAATCCTGCTGCCGGGTGATGTCTTCCTGCAGGTGCCGTTCTTCGCCCTTCAAATCGACCAGCTTCACGCGGCTGTCCTGCACCACTGCACGGTATTCTTCGAGCTGTTGCTCCTGTTTCAAAAGCTCTTCAGAACCTTGCTGAAATTCCGCGTTGAACTTACCGCGATTGCTTTCTACGTCATCCAGCGAGAGCGCCATCGCCGCTATCCGCTGTTTCAGCTCATCCTGGTTTTGGATATGGGCCGCATTCTCTTTGGAAATACGGGCGCGGGTCTCGTAATCTTTTTTAGACTCAAAATGCAGCTGCGCCAGCTGCACTTCGGTTTCGGTAATGGCGGTTTCTTTTGATTTGATTTGTTGGCTGAAATCCTGATCGCGATTGAACGCCTCGTGATACTGCATCTCGAGATCGTGATGCCGGCGTTCTTCATTTTCCAGCTGGATGAACAAACCTCTTGATTTCACTTCCAACTCTTCGACCAATGCCTTTCTTCCGATCACACCGGCCTCGCCTTGCGCCCCGCCCTTGATCATGCCCCAGGTCGAGATAACCTCGCCATTAAGGGTAATCAAACTCAGACGGTGATCGCGGAGCCGCTCCACCTGTGATTTGGCGGTTTCAAGATCGGCAACGATCAGATAGTCACCCAGCAGCGATTCCACCAACCGCCGGTAGTCATCGCTGCAATTGACCAGGTTATAAGCCCAGTCAACCACGCCTGCAGCCAGCTGCGATGTAATTTCCTCGTTGCGGGTGGTGCGGCCGTTGCGGAAGGTTTGAAATTTGTCAAGCGGGAAGAACGTCGCCGTGCCCTTTTCGGAAGACTTCAACACCTCAATGCATTGCATCGCTTGATCGGTTTCGTCGACGATCAACGACACCGCCGCTTCGCCCAGCGCGGTCTCGATAGCGCGACGGTATTTGGATTCTACCGTCAAAATTTCTGCCAGGGTGCCTTTGCAGTTGCCGTTTAAATATCCCTGCAAAAGCAGGTGCTGGACACCTTCGGGATGATCCTCGTATGATTCAATGAATTTCTTAAGCAGCTCGATCCGTTCTTTCAGAGTTTGCAGCTCCGAACGCCGGTTCAGAATTTGTTCTTTCAGATTCTCTTTGTCGGCGCTCAAATTCTGCATTTGCCTTTGCAGCGCGGTCTGCGCCGTACGCATTTGCTGCAGCTCAGCGGTCAGTTCACCGCGGCTGTCGTTGAGCTTTTCGATCTTGCCGGCACGGATCCGCTCCAGCAGCTCGCTTTCCTCCAGCTCCCGACCGATGGCCGTGATGCGACTCTCAACATTTTCAAGCTGTGTGCGAATGCGCTCTTCTTCTTGCTTGCTTTTGGTCAAGCTATCGGCCGCCTGCAGGCGCTGCTTTTCAATGCCTTTCAATTTATCCCGCAGGTCCTGCACACCCACTTCCAACGATTTCAGATTTACGTTTTTATCCTGGAAGTCACTTTCAGCCGCCTGAATTTTTTCGAACATGCCCTGGAGATTTTCTTTGAGATGCGCGATCTCAACCTCAGTTTTCGCGATGC
>DASWHH010000172.1:0-2347 GCA_036398295.1 bacterium | reverse complement strand
ACGCCACCGCCTGGCCGTTGATTTTCGCGAGAACTTCCGGGATGGACAAATCCGGTGTGGTTTGCAGCCATTTTTCAGCCCCATCGCCAGCCCCGGGCAGGAATTCCGGGTGATTCAAAACCAGGAAATGAACATTGCGGTTTTGGGCGTTGCCCACGGAGACTTCCTCTCCCGGGACAATCACGAAGTCCGACAAGTCTTGGTTAAGCCTGCCAATCTCGGCGAGCAGAGATTTCCATTTGGTGAGATCGGGATCAGACCGCAGGTAATTGTCCGGTTGGTCATCAAGATCATATGAATGATCGGTCGCACAAAAGAACGACAGTCCCATGGCACGCGCTAATAACGCGGAGGCATGAGGCGGCGCGCCAAATTCCACCTGATCGCTGGTGTAGCTGGTATGGCAGTGGAATTCTCCGAAGTACCATCCAGGCGATCGCGGCATTGTTTGTCCGGCGATAAATACTTCGAATGGCGTGTGGCTGGTGCGGACGTAGTTGTCGCTTTTGACGACCCGCTTCCTGTCTCCGCAGGTGAATTCGATGGCAACCTCGACCTGGAGCGGTCCCCTGAAATTCTGACCTGGAGTAATCTGCAAAATATGATGCCACCATGGCGCGGCGATCTGCAGGTTGTCGAAGTGACACCGCTCGCTCTGAACATTCTCCCGGTTTCTAATTTCGATGTGAACCCCATGCAACCTTATTGGATGGAGGTGCGCGTCCTTAACCAAAATTAACACGGGTAAGGCAGCGCCCGGGTCGAGGCGTCGTGGGACGTCCGCGATGATTTCCGGCTCCTTCATTTTCAACCGGCTGTAGATGCCTTTAATAGTGTAATGAATTTCGGCGTAAAGCAGAAAGAGGATGCTCAAGAATTCCGTGACAAAATAATGGTTGTATGAATTGGCGATCATGGACGCGGTGCCAATGAGGTTCGCGAAGGCCCTACTGATTTTCCGAAATCTCTTTCATTTTCCAGTTTAGTCTCCATGAATAGGAAACACCCTTCCAGGTGACGGTCGTTGGCAACAGCAATACAGACGCAAAAATGACGGTATAACAAAAGTAAAAAGCTTCCCAGATGGGAAAATAGGCCAGCAGGTCGCGACGTTTCACCAAGCCGGTGGCGCGCCACAACAACCCGAGGTCCACAAGCATAACCAAACTTAATCCAATTAACGCTTTCGGCGCTGGCAGCATCAAGGTGGACATCGGTAGCAGTAGGTGCGTCAGCAGCGCCAGGGCCATCAGCGCCTTGCCATACCAGCCAACCTCTTTGCCGCCAGCCGACCAGCGTTTTCTCTGGTGGTAAAATCTTCCGATGTCCTTCATGGGATAGCTGTGCACCAACATCTCCGGATCGATTGGATAGCGTACCTTCCAGCCGGTTTCGCGGAGGAGTGTTCTCATCAGCGCAAAGTCTTCGATGATGGTGAAGCCCATTTTGCGATACCCGCCGACTTCTTCGTATGCCCTTCTGCGAAAGGAAAAGTTGTTGCCGAGCACGCTCAATGGCACGCCCATGCCGATTGCGCCCGCGCCGATGGCAAGCAAATAGGCCCAGTCCAGCGACTGAAGCTTTCCGAAAAGAGCGGTTGCATCATGTTTTTCATCCAATAGCGTGAAGCCGCCTACCAGCCCAACGTCGGCTTCGTAATAGGCGGCGTGGGTCAACACCCAATTTTCGGGGACGCGGCAATCGCCATCGGTGACCAGAATCAATTCCCCGGTCGCCACTTCCATGGCCTGTGCGATCGCATTGGCTTTTCCGGATAGTCCTGGAATGGCGGTATGAATTTGCAGCGTTTTAACCAGTGGTGATCGGGCTCGGCATTCCTCAATGATACGAGGAGTCAAGTCGGTTGAGCGGTCGTTTATCAAGATCAACTCGAGGGCGTGCTGCGGATAGCTCAACTTCAGCAGGGACTCGATGCAATCTCGTACGGTCAGCTCTTCATTCCGCAATGGGACCAGCACCGAAACCTTCGGAAACCAATGAGTTCTCGCGTATTTCAGCCGTAGTGTTCCGATAAATATGAACACCGTCTGCGCGAGATACAACAGAATGGCTGCGAAGATGAGGGCGACAAAGAAGTCAAGCATGACTGAGTTTCGTTTTCAAATTCAATAAGCGGGCTGCGAGTTCTGGTCCTGCGGCGAACGTCGTTCTTCGTGAGTTTGGGCGGTGTAGATTTCCTCTTTCCACTTGAAGTTCACGAATCTTCCCAAAAATCCCATTACCACGATGTAGAGCGGATGGATAATCGCCGCGACGACGAATACATAAAAAGGATGCTGCGTTTGAAACAGACGTTCTCCGCGGGCGAGGAACAGGTACTCAAAAA
>DASWHH010000171.1:0-10253 GCA_036398295.1 bacterium | reverse complement strand
GCTTTGAGATCTTCGATAACCTTTTCGTCGGAGTCCCGGCTGCCACCAAAATAGCGGTTGAGTCGCAGCCCTTGTTCTTCAAAAACCACCAGCAGCGCATCAAAAAAATCTTCATTGGTTGTTTGAATGCGGGAAAAAGTTTTGCGAATGGCGGTTTCGAATTCGCTGTCTTTGGCCTTCGCCAGATTTTGCATCAGTTGCGGCAGGTCAACTTCGTAAACGAGGTAGGTACCACCCTGCAAATCGAGACCGAGGCGAATGGCCTTGGGTTCGCTCAGCTTGATTTTATGATCCAACTCAATTAACGGCTGGACATCCGAATTGATGACGGCTTCGAGGCTGGTGCCATTGGTGCCCTTGAAATGGTTGCGAACCTGCAATTGCAGGTTGGCGGATGATAACGCCGCCCGGATTTCGTTGCGGTTGAGAGTAGTGTTCTCTTGAATTCTTGAATAGTGAACTTCGGCTTTCTTTTGCAGCTGAGCAACGTTGTAAGTCGGGTAGAGCACCACCACCGACCAGGCAATCACCAGCAGTATGAACAGCACTTTGAACAGATTCTTTTTTCGCATTGAATGCAAACCCTCCTGCGCGGATGCTTTGAAAATTCAGTGCGCAATATACTATAATTTTAAAAAAAAGTCAAGGTAAGAATCGGTTTCAAAACTGGGTAAGCGGGCCGATATTCGGGAACAGGGTGGGGAACATCTGAAGGGGCAATACCGCGAAGCCGGTTTTTGACGTTCGTTTCAGTATTTTGTGGATGGCAGCGATTTCTCGGCATCCTCCGCGAGCCGGCGGATGACTTCTCTTACTACTTTTCTAATCATGGTGGGGTTGGCTTGTGGCCCCAGCTGTTTTTGTGCCTCTGCGACGATTTGCCGGATTTTATCTTCGGTTAGTTCCATGAGAGAGAAACCTCTGAACGGGCTCAATTTAAACCACCGCCCCAAAACATGCAAGCTTTTTTCCTGGAGCGGTTAACGAAGCGCGGGCGTTCTTAAAAAAGTGTTGCTTTGTTTGGGATTTTGATGTAAAATAAATCCCGCAATTTAATTATGCAACTGGCATAATTGTTGGTAAATATTCCCTCACCAATATTGTGCGAGGCTCAAACTGTTTCAGTTTGAAACAGTTTAAGTAAATTCTGCTGTTTAATATTGATGCAAACTGATGCAAACAAAAGTGAATAGACATCACCAAGCGGAGAGCATAAAATGCTTAAAGGCTCGAGATTCTCGAACATTTTCGGCGCCCTTGCCCTGATCGTTTTCATCCCTGTGAGCCTGCTGTGGGCACAGCAGCCTGATTTTGATGAGCTGCAGCGCCTGGCGCAGGAATTCAAGAAAGATGCGCGCGGACCGTACCAGGCCATTCGCTGGTTCTGCCCGGACGGTACGGTGATTCCGGCGCAAGAGCGCTGCGCCCAACCCGGCGGGATTCAGCATGCCCTCCCAAAAGATCGAGTCGCACAGTTGGCCAGGGAACATAACATCCATCTCGGCCAAATTCTGGCCGGCACGCCCTTCGAGGCCTTCCTCGATTCGGCCAACGTCAATTCCCGGATGAAACAATATCAAATGGAAAAATTCCTGCAAGCGGTGGATGACGGCTGGATCGTTCGGCGCGCGCGCTTTTACCGCGGGGCGGTGCAGGCGGAAGACGAAGAAGCCTGGGGTCTAAACTTTTTGAATTGGCTCCTGGCAAAAGATGACATGATCGCCCAGCAATACTTTCTGATTCGTCAGCTCTGCAAAGACATCCCCCACAAGGCTCGCGAGGATCGATGGACGACTATCCGAGCGCTGGCGAAAACGGTCGCTGACACGGTGCCATCGTTTCTGGATCTGCGCATCAAGATCCACGGCCAACCCGACCCCGGAGATGTGCAACGCGTAAAGGAATACCGCGCGCAAACCGACAGCATTCCGGCGCGTATGGGCGAAATGCTGCAAAAACTCCAGAAGGAGATGGAACTGGCCTATCAACCCGCCAACCTGCAATTATTGAAAGCCTACATCCGCGACCTTTCCGGTGATTTGCCAATTGTCCAGCCGCTGCAGTCCTTCATTCAGACTTATGCCGCCAAAAACGGCATGAGTAACGACCACGGAGATACTCTCCTCAGCAGCAAAAGCAAAGATCTAGCACAACTGATCTGGAATATTCGGATGAGCCTGCCCGAGGTGCCGGCGTCTACCCGACTGGGATTAATCGATCTTTCCAATGAGCTGGAAGATCTATTTTTTCGCGATATTGCCAACTGGCAGCCGCAGTCTGCTCGTGGACTTTTTGAAAAAAGTCATGCGCTGGCGCAGACGGCCGCCGGCAGCGGTTTTCTTGAAATCTGGGAGTGGCGGACTATCGAACCGAATTTGCAGATCGATTCGACGGCGCTGGATTTGTCCTACGAAGCCTACCTCGAAAAAGCCCTATATGCCCGTCGCGCTGTGGAGTGGAGCACGACTATGGTACGCTCGGTTTATGAGCCAGTCGTGGAACTGTTTACCCACTTCGAGCCGCAGGCCGCCGGCTTCGTTGACGATCAAGTGCGTTCGTCCGCGCTGTTGCCGCTGGGCGATGTAGCCTGGAAACTGGCTGAAATCGCCGAAAGCGTCTCCACGGTTTCGAATAATGTGATGGGCATTCCCAGCCAAAACCAGATGCACGGGCTCAATCCCGGTTTTGCCTGCGGCGAGTTGGAAGTGATCTCCGAGGCTCCCGAAGGCATGAGCTTCAGCGCTTCCAAAATTTATATTGTTCAACGCGCACCGGCGGATTTGAAACCGGTGGCTGGAATCGCCACGGTTTCCGAGGGCAATCTGGTTTCACACGTACAGCTGTTAGCGCGCAACCTCGGCATCCCCAACGCGGCCATCACCCAGCAAAATCTCAAGGAACTTTTGCCGTTTGCCGGACAAAAAGTGTTTTACGCCGTTTCGCGCAACGGCGCGGTGATCATTAAGCCCGATTCCGCCATGACCGCTGAAGAGCGCGCGCTGGTGGAAGTTTCCAGGCGCAACGAAGAAAGAATCGCGGTGCCCACCAAAAAGATTAATCTAAAGGAAATCGATTTGATCAATATGCGCAATTTACGTGCGACCGACTCCGGCAAGACCTGCGGCCCCAAAGCTGCCAATCTCGGCCAGCTCAAACACATGTTTCCAGAAAATGTGGTGGAAGGATTTGCCATTCCGTTCGGAATTTTTTGGCAACATCTGCAACAGGCCATGTCCGGCAGCAACGGCACTTACTGGCAGTTCTTGCAGGAAACCTTTGCCAAGGCCGACAGTGTACGCCAAGCCGGCGCGGGCGAAGGTGAAGTTGAAGCTTTTACTCTCGAGCGGTTGGGACAGCTGGCGGCCGCCATCAAAAAAATGGCTTTTCTCGACAATTTCATGGAGAAGTTAGAAAAAGGCTTCATGGAAATTCTCGGCGCCAATTTAGGCGAAATTCCGGTGTTCATCCGCAGCGATACGAATATGGAAGATCTGAAGGATTTCACCGGCGCGGGCTTGAACCTCACTGTCTTCAACGTCGTTGACAAAGAAAAATTTCTGCAAGGCATTCGCGATGTCTGGGCTTCGCCTTACTCAGAGCGTAGCTACCGCTGGCGGCAGAAATTCTTACTGAATCCGGAAAATGTCTATCCATCGATTCTGATTCTACCGTCGGTGAATGTAGACAAATCCGGTGTTATGATCACCACCGACGTGCAAACCGGAAATCCGCTCGATATCACCGTGGCTTTCAATCGCGGGGTCGGCGGCGCCGTTGAGGGGCAAAAAGCTGAGTCTTATTTATTGCGACAGGATGGCCAAAATTTACTGCAAACCCCGGCGCGAGAAAACAAATACACGCTCATCCCGCCAACCGGCGGTACGCAAAAAGGGTTCGCTCCTTTCAACCGGCCCATCCTCGCCGAGGGCGATCTATTTCAACTACGTAAGTTGGCGGATCTCATCAACACCACTTTGAAAAAGCAGCCGGGGATTGAATCGCAGGGCCCCTGGGATGTTGAGCTGGGTTTCAAAGATGGCAACATCTGGCTGTTCCAGGTACGTCCTTTTGTAGAAAACAAACGTGCCGCGTCGAGCCAGTACTTGCGCACGCTGGATCCTCTGCCGCCGACGGGCGTAAGAATCGAATTGGATAAAGCGATTGTCATGGCGAACTGAGCGCCCTCAAGAATTGATTCGACCTTTTTTGTGGCGGAGTGATGGTATTGGATTAATGGATCAAGTTGTTTGCGGCTGTCAAAAATCCATTAATCCAACAATCCATTTGCCTTAACCGCGCCCTTCATGCATTTCAAATTAGTCTTGTCGTCCCCAGCAAGCTTTAGCGAACGAGGAGTGGAGTTGAAAAGAATCATCACACTATCGGTTTTGTTGATTTTTACTACTATTGCTATTAGCGACTCGATCTTCGGATACCCTATCGACGGGTACGCCCTCTCCGCTATTCGCCGGCTGGAGCGGCTTCGGCGTATTTTGGCGGATGAAATCAAAGGCACGAAACCGGAAGCCGGTGGACAGAGATCCATCAACGATATCAGGCTGCACCTGCTGGGCGCACGCGGCGATTCAGTAGCCACTCTGCCGCCCGTCGATGCAGCGTTGCAGAAAGAAATCGACAAACTCTTCCCTAATCGCGATGAAAGTTACTCGCTGGTGCTGTTAGACATCACGCCGGGAAAGCCTGTCCGCTATGCCGAACGCCACCCAAATCGACAGTTTTCGCCGGGCAGCGTCGGCAAATTGGCAGTGATCGCGGGTTTGTTCACCGAGCTCAGAACGATCTTTCCCGATTCAGTCGAGAGCCGCCACCAATTACTGCGCACCCGCATGGTGGTGGCGGACAAATGGATTCGCAGCGACGAACACGAGGTGCCGGTTTTTGATCCCGAAACCGGCAAGTACGCGAACCGCGCCGCCAAAGAAGGCGACGTGTTTTCGCTGTACGAGTGGGCCGACCATATGCTCTCCGCCAGCGCCAATTCCGCCGCCAGCATCGTCTGGAAGGAAGCGCTGCTGATGCGCGCGTTCGGCCCGGATTATCCGCCCACGCCGGAGCAGGAGCAGGAATTCTTCGCCAAAACCCCAAAGAAGCAGCTGGGAGATATGGCCTTTGCTATCGTCAACGAGCCGCTGCGTGCCATCGGTATCGAAGAGCGGGACTGGCAGTTGGGCAGTTTTTTTACCTACATGGCTTCGAAGGATATTCTGAGTGGCCGGGGCAGCTTTGCCAGTCCCAAGGGGCTGTTGCAGTATCTCGTCTCCGTCGAGCGCGGCAAAGTGGTGGATGAGTGGTCCAGCCTTGAAATCAAGCGTCTGATGTACATGACCGCCCGCCGCATTCGCTATGCTTCGGCGCCGCGCCTGAAGGACGCCGCGGTTTACTTCAAGTCCGGCAGTCTCTACCGTTGCAAAGCGGAACCGGGTTTCAAATGCGACAAATACAAGGGCAACGTGGAGAACGGCATGAACTCGGTGGCGATTGTTGAGCACCCCGAAGGCCGCACCTATCTCGTGGGATTGATGTCTAATGTGCTGTACAAAAACTCCGCGGTGGAACATCAAACTTTGGCGACGTATATCGATCGGATTCTGGCGAAATGAGCGACTAAAGAAGAACGGCTATGAAGCCTAAAGTCTATATCGAAACGACGATACCCAGTTTCTACTATGAGGAACGGACGGAGCCAGAATCTGGGAGAGTAAAAATGAAAAGAATAAACCCATCGAACGTGCTGTTTTAGAGAAGTGAATCCAGTCCCCAGAAAATGGCTTCGCCGACTCATTGTTCTCGTACTCACTCTGACCACTTTAGGATTCATCGCCTGGCGCGGACTTACCTGGTTTGTTGAACGAACCGAGCCATTCGCCGGTTTTCCACTTCCTTCCTGCGGCACCATTTCCGCCAGCAATTTCACCGATGCCATCGCCCAGGCCCGCCACCAGGTTCAGGCGATGATGGTCGAGCGCCAGATCCCCGGTCTCGCGGTGGCGGTCGCCAGGGATGGCCAGCTCATTTGGTCGGAAGGCTTCGGATACGCGGATCGAGAAAAACAGACTCCCGCGTGCCCGCACACGCAATTTCGCATCGCCAGTGTCTCCAAGCTCATCACCGCCGCAGCCATGGCGCAACTCTACGAGCAGGGCCGCCTTGATCTCGACGCGCCGATCCAAAAATACGTTCCCACTTTTCCCGACAAAGGCCATCCCATCACCGCCCGGCAGCTGGCCAGCCACCGTAGCGGCATCCGCACCTACTACGACGACAGCGAAACCGTCACCACCCAGCATTATAATAGCGTCACCGCCAGCCTCGAGCGTTTTCAAAACGATCCGCTGATGTTCGAGCCGGATACGGAGTCTGCATATTCGAGTTATGGCTACGTCTTGCTGAGCGCCGTCATCGAAGGCGCGGCTGGCGAAGATTTTCTCTCGTATGTTCGCCGTCAGATTTTTGAGCCGCTGGCGATGCGCTCAACGGTGGCGTGTCGCTCCGATACTATGACACCCCATCAATCCAGTTTTTACGACAACGTGACTCCCTATTCACTGGATGGACAGGTTCACCCTTCGCCATTCATCGACTACAGCAGCAAATGGGCAAGCGGCGGATTTCTTTCGAGAGCGGAGGATTTGGTGAAGTTCGGGTCCGCCCACATCCCGCCAATGAACAGCGGCTTTCTCAAGGCCGCAACCCTCGATTTGCTGTTCACACCGCGTACCCCGCGAATTGGCATCGTCGGTCAGGGCCTGGGCTGGATGTCGCTGTTCGATCTGCATCTGCGGCGAGTGCATCTGCATTTTGGCGCTACTTCGGGCGGGACTGCCGTGCTCATCAATTATCCTCAGCAACAATTGAGTGTGGCGATCCTCGCCAACCTCGGCCACGCCAAATTTCCTTTTGCCCGGCTCATGGGCGTGGTGAATCCGTTTTTGAGTGATCCGTCGCGGTATGTGGTGGTCGGGTTTGTGCTGATCTGGACCTCGATCGGGGCGTTGGTACTGGTGCGCAGGTTGAGAAAACGATCTACCTAATGGCTCCAATTTACAATTATGTGGGGGACAGTGAAACGTAGAGCGAGGAGCGCAAACTCACTCTACGCGTTTACGTTTTCCAAACGGGGCAAACCCTCTTTGGGTCGATAAATTTATCCCTGATTCGTCATCTTCCAGAGTTCTTTAATACCATGATACCCGACAACTGCAAGAGAGGCAATGATGGCCGCCAGCATATTTGATGACAAGTCCATTCAACCAGACGATGATAACCTCGATACCGCTCTCGGAAAGTCGGCGGCATTTTTGAAGGAGATCAAACGCCATTTGACCGAAAAGCACGGCAATGGGACGCAGGAATGGAAATTCTATAATCAGAAATCCGCCTGGACTTTAAAAGGGCTGCGAAAAAAACTAACCTGTGCTTCTTAACTCCTCTCCAAAATCTCTTCAGAATTGCTTTTGTGTTTGGCGACAAAGCGGTTGCCGTCATCGAGCAGAGCGATCTGCCGGACACCATTGTTGACACTTTGAAAAACGCCCGTAAGTATGCCGAGGGACGGAATTCAAATTGAGGTGAAGTCGCGCGCTGACGTTGAAAACGTGAAGAGGCTGGTGGATATCAAGGTCAACAATTGCGGAAGATTTGCTTTCATGCTCCGCCCTGACCATTCGCTCCTATGATGAAAATCGTATGCGTTGATGGTTCGGAAAGACCGGAAAGAAAAGTGGTAGCTGATACTGACATCCGGCTCTTACCAGATAAACCTTCAGTACTTTCTCATCTCAATTGATCAATCACCTTATAGAGGCAGCCTTATTCTGGTCAAACAAGGGGTCCGCTCTTCAAGACGCGATAATATTCATCCAGTGAAAATGTCAGAAAACTGATAGGACGATTCAGATTTCTGAAACTTGATGACAGTGCAAATAAGACACTCCGTTTATCTTAAATACAAACACGTTCGTTTTTTTTCGCCCTCTCCGTTCATTTCAGCCCCATTTCCGTGGCACTCCGTTTGCCTAATTCGACCACGTCTATTTGTAATACGATTTTCAAGGTGTGAGTAAAGAAAGCCATGATTAACCCAAAATACATAGATGCAACGGAAAGGATATTGATTACTCTGTTTGATTCATCCTTTTCACTAAAAAACGAAATTAGAAAAATCGTTGGAAATCGCCAACAACGTAATTGGGATCTACGCAGCATTACCAGCGAGGGACCCTATGTTTCGTTAGGTTTCAGAAAAGCTGTGATCAATCCCGAGGCTACCGCAGGTCAGATGTAGATCTGTTTTATAACTTGTTAGTAATGGTTTCATCAGGTTTCATCACAAAAAATTATTGAATATGTTTATGCTTATGCTTTTCTTGATTCAAAGCTCTTGTGGTACCCCAGGGTTGAAAAGAAGTTCGGATTTCGGGAGTAGTTTTTGTGACCTCTAATTCTAGAAATCCGGTCGGAAAATCCAAAAAGATTAGCATGTCATTCCTGCGTATGCAGGAATCTCCCGGGGTCCCGCACAGAAGCAGGGGATTCCGGCACAAGGCCGGAATGACAGGCCATTTTCCGACCGGATTTCTAGAAGCCGGGTCGGAAGATGAAGTGTGCGAGTAAAACATCCCCGACTTCGCTCAAGATGAGGTTAAACCTCTTCATGGTGAGCGGAGTCGAACCATGAGTTTGTGACGTTAATTATTTTCCGGCCAGGCTTCTAGCACAATGATCAAAGTAGCTAAAATCTACCAGGAAATCCGAACCGGTTCCTCGTTGCCGCTCGTCGTTGGTGGCAACGACGGCGAAAAATATGTCGTCAAGCTGCGCGGCAGCGGGGATGGGGTACTGGCAAATGTGGTGGAGTGGCTCGCCATTCGCCTCGGGCAACTGCTGGGCATTCCGGTGGTGGAGCCGGAATTGCTGGCGATCAATGCGAGACTGTCGGGCGAGGCAGGCGATCCGGAAATCAAAGAACTATTGCAGCGGAGCGTTGGCATTAATTTCGGCACGCGCTTTAAGGAGGATGCCCGCCCCTACGATCAGCAGAAAAATATTCCTGTCGACGACTCTTTGCAGACCGCCATTTTCCTTTACGATTTGTTTCTGCTGAACATTGACAGAACCCCAAGAAATCCGAATATGATTTTTAGCGATAATCGCCTGTGGTGTCTGGACTACTCCTCTGCCCTGACCATCCGCTGCGCTATCGATCAGCAAGGTTACAAAGAGCTGCCGCTACTGAGACAAATCAAACGACACCCGTTCTATAGTCCCAAAATTAAGGCGCACGATTTCATCCATGAGTTGCGGAATGTCGATGATGACAGGCTGATCAAAATCGTAGATGAGTTGCCGGACGAGTGGATTGGCCGATTGGCCCCGGGAAAAGTGCTTTCCAGGACGCGGAGAATCATCACCGACGGGCTGATCGCGAAAGGAGCCGGGGATTCTTTTTGACGAAACGCTTGGATATGATTCGCATCGTGAAAATCGAAACGGAGGCTGAGCGCAGATCAACTAACCTCGCAAACAAGAAGGCTTTTAAACAGCAGCTGTCACGGTTAAAGAACTAGCGAAATGAGAATAGGAATGCAAACCTGGGGCAGCACCGGAGACATCCGGCCCTTTATTGCACTGGCCACCGGGCTTAGAAGCCGCCGGCCATGAAGAGACTCTCTACGTCACGGACGCCGTTAGGTGGATTGAAAAAAGTCTTGACAACCACAAAGACACAAAGATCACAAAGTATTAGGTTAAGTGTTAACTGCCAACTGCTAATTGCCAATTGTTAATTGACAGGAGCATTGATATGACGAAAGAAAAGAACATCGCGCTGGTGGCGCATGACAATCGCAAAAAGGATTTGATCGAATGGGTGGAATGGAATTATGAAATCCTCTCACAGCATAAGCTGATCTGCACCGGTACCACCGGGCAGATGATCGAGAGAGTTCTGTCCACCAGAATGGAACGGGAAAAGGCAACCACCAAGCCGAAGTCCATTATCAAGCTCAAATCCGGGCCTTTAGGCGGCGACCAGCAATTGGGTGCGCTCATCACCGAAGGCAAGGTTGATATTCTAATTTTTTTCTGGGATCCCATGGAGCCCCATCCCCACGACGTGGACGTCAAGGCGCTACTGCGCATCTCGGTAGTTTATAATATCCCCATCGCTTGCAACCGTTCGTCGGCGGATTTCATCATCTCCTCGCCGTTGATAAAAGAAAGCTATACACCCA
>DASWHH010000170.1:0-7068 GCA_036398295.1 bacterium | reverse complement strand
TTTGAAGCGGATCCCGCTCATTTCAGTATTTACAGCGACGAGGGGGATCGCTTCAACGGCAAGACCGTCGATTTTGAAGGGTTCGGATTGAGTGGCTTCAGCGAACAGGAGATTTACGATTTTGCCCGTCATGACAAATTGCCTCCGAACGATGGCAATCTTTATTGCTGGTACACGTCGTCATTCGGGCCGTATACGCTTGCGCCCGGGGATTCCGTACGCTTGATCGTGGCGGAAGTGGCCGGTATGTTGGATATCAACCAGGTGGTGCAGGGCGATCCCAATCACTGGTATCCTGACAGTTCCATCGCCGCCATTCGCCGCAACGCCGACGCCGCCCGCAACGCCGTGCGCTGGGGCTTCGGCGCGCTTGCGAATGGCCTGCAATTGACCGCCGATGTTCCGGAGCCGCCGCCCTCGCCGACCTGCGCCGCGGCTAATGCCTCGGTGGGTACAGACTCCGCCATCATCGCCGTGCGCTGGGATAAACGCGCTGAAGAGGCGATAATCATCGATGGCTCCGGTGGCGTGTTCTACGATGGCGCCAACGACCTCGACGGCTATCGCATCTACCGCGGCATCGACAAACGCGGCGTGTGGGAGATGATCGCCGACATTCCCCGCGCTGAATTTGACAACTATTGGGTTCCCGAAGAAAGCACCTACCAATTTCTCGATCGCAACCTGCAATTCGGGTTTGAATTTTATTATTATGTTGAAGCATACAACACTGACCCACGCACGTGGACTTCGGCCAACGGCACCGTGGTGAACAATCTCGGTCAATTGTTCAGCAGCGATAAAAATCGCACGGTGCTGGTCGGGGCACGGCCGGGACCGGTTTCAGTTGATGCTGGCTGGGACGTGTTCGCCGCTCCGAATCCCTATGTTGAGGGGGATCCGCTGCGCAGCTTTGGCGAGCCCACGCCACGCAAGATCGAGTTTCGCAATCTGCCCGAACGCGCCACCATCAAAATCTTTGGCCTCTCCGGCGATTTGATCACAACCATCGAGCACGGCCCGGATGATATCGGCAACCGTTTCGGCAGCACCGCGTGGGATCAGCGTAGCGATTCCGGCCTGCTGGTCGCTCCCGGCTTGTACATTTACGTGGTCGAATCGAAAACCGAAGGCACCCTGGGATCGAAGTTCAGCGGAAAGCTGATGATTGTTCGGTAGTCCCTTCCCCTCCTCGGAGGGGTTAGGGGTGGGTCAGTTCTACATTCGAAATTGCTTGTTCGATATTCGTTATTCAATGGGTTGCTCAAATGTCGAATATCGAACAAGGAATAACGAATGTCGAAGTCGCTATGAGGCCTCACCCTAACCCTCTTCTAATAAGGAGAGGGAAATAAATACCTTCCCCAGTTTTAGGGGAGGGTAAGGATGGGGTCTGCTACACGTAAATAATTCAAAATGAAAATTGAAAAATGCAAAGATCAAAATGGGAGGCGAATAACTTGAATTCCGCAATTTGCATTTTGAGTTTTTCATTTCAATAAGAGGTTCAACTATGAATAGATGGATACTAAGCTTGCTGATCGCGGCAACAACTTTTAGCCACAGCCGCGCCCAGGATTTCAACAAAGCCGGGCGCACCGCGATGCAGTTTTTGAAGATTGGCATCGGTGCGCGCATGGCGGCGATGGGCGAAGCTGGCGTGGCCAATATGGAAGACATCAACTCGGTGTTTTGGAATCCGGCTGCCATCGCTAACATTGAAGGCGCGGAGGCGGCTTTCAACTACAGCCGTTGGTTTGGTGATTTGAGCTTCACCGCTGGCGCTGTGGGATTTCAAATCGGCACCCTCGGTGTGGTGTCGCTGAATTATGTCGCGCTCGACTACGGCCACATCGATGAGGCGCTGGTGTCGAGTCCCAGCGGCGGCGTGGACACCCGCACCGGCGAAACTTTTGGCGGCAACGATCTCGCTGTCGGCTTGGCGCTTTCGCGCAAGTTCACGGACAAGCTTGCCGTGGGCGTGAATCTGAAGTACGTTCGCGAGGAGTTGTTCAACTTTTCCAGCGGCGTGGCGGCGTTTGATGTTGGCACATATTACGATACCGGTTGGCGGGGCATTCGGCTCGCGATGAGCGCGCAGAATTTTGGCAAGCAACCGCGCTGGCTACACACGCGAGAAGATCAGCAGCAGGAGTATGAATTGCCGCTGATTTTCCGCATTGGCTGGTCCATAGATTTGCTCGGGGACCAGAACCTTTTCCTCGGCGGCAGTCCGGAGAAGCACCGCTTTTCATTTAACATGGATGCCATCCACACCAACGATTACGCGGAACGACTGCATCTGGGCGGCGAGTACGCTTTCAGCAACTTTCTGGTGCTGCGCGGCGGCTATCGTTTCAACTATGAGGAAGGTAACCTCGCCTTTGGTGTCGGCTTGCAGCCGAAGGTATCGGGTTTGAATTTGCATGTTGATTATGCGTACGTCAGCCACGACTTTTTGGATTCGCCGCATCGTTTTAGCATGATTGTGAATTTCTGACTTCTCATTCCTGCAACGTTTTTCGTTGGGTATTTGCACTGGAAATGGATGCCCGACAAAAGCATTCGGGCATGACAGATTTCCTCGGCCTTTGTCATTCCCGCTGGCGGCAATCAATCATAAGAGGTTAGATGCTCGGAGGCACTTGAGCAGCGAGTAGGAATAAAGAGAAGATATGAAAAGAAGCGGCGATGTTAGAGAGACTCAAATGACCAACGGAGAAAGCTAAACTATGCCATTTTCAAAAAGCCTGTTGACCGGACTAACCCTTACCAGGGAAAATTTTAAAACGCCTCCGCGCGAAATGGGCATTCTGCCGTTCTGGTTTTGGAACGGCGAGCTGGACGAAAAAGAAATGGAGTGGCAGCTCCGCGAATACCACCGCAAAGGCATTCCGGGTTTGTTCATCCACGGCCGTTTTGGATTGAAGGTGCCGTATCTTTCAGAGCAGTGGTTTGAGCGCGCTAAATTTGTGGTGGCGAAGGCCAAAGAGATCGGCATCGATATCTGGGTTTACGATGAAATGAACTGGCCCAGCGGTACTGCTGAGCGCCAAGTCCCGACGCAGTATCCCCATCTGGCCCAGCGCTATTTGGAGCTGGTGGCGTTACATGTCCCCGGACCACTGTTCACTTTTTTGGAGGCAACCGACAATCGTTACGTGAATACCGGCGATTCAAAACCGGTGGCGGCCTTTGCCTGCACCGCTGAGGAATTCGAAACGGAAATCAAGAATCTCATCGACCTCACGCCAAATCTTTCATTTAACAAGGTCATTCCTTGGGAGGCGCCGGCTGGCGATTGGAAGTTGCTCTATTTTCTCGAAAAAGAAGTGCCGTATTACATCGACACCCTTAACCCGGAATCGACACAGCGATTTTTGGAAATCACTCACGAGCGTTACAAAAACGCTGTGGGCGCGGATTTCGGCACTATCGTCCCGGGTTTTTACACCGACGAACCGGCCATGCACTACTATCACGTCGGCATCGACAATTATGTGGTGCCATGGTCGAGCCAGATGTTCAAGATTTTCCGCGAGCGTCGTGGCTACGATTTGCGCCCCTATTTGCCCGCGCTCTACACCAGCATCGGCGAAAAGACCGCGGAGATTCGCTACGACTTCTGGCGCACCTTGACCGAGCAATATTCCGCGACCTATTACAAACAGATCCGCGATTGGTGTGAAGCCAACGGCGTGCTGTTCACCGGCCACTTGTTATTTGAAGAATGGCTGCGGTTGCAGGCGCGTTGCGAAGGCAATTTGTTCAAATATCTCAAGCACATGCACATCATCGGGGTGGATCACCTCTATCCCAAAATTGGCAGCGAAGCCGAACCCGATCAACACGTGGCGCTGAAAATCGGCAGCTCCGCGGCGCACCATTTTGGCAGCACTCGCTTGCTGTGCGAATCCATGGGCGGCACCTATTGGGATTGCTCGCTCGAACGCATGAAATGGATGACCAATTGGGAGTACGTGCTGGGTGTCAATCTCTTCAACAATCACGGCTATCACTATTCCATCGAAGGTGAGCGCAAGCGTGATTGGCCGCCGTCGCAGTTTTACCATCACACGTGGTGGAAATATTATGATCAATTCACCACTTATGCCGCGCGCCTGAGCCACATTCTCTCCGGCGGTCGCCACGTAGCGAAGGCGCTCGTGCTCTATCCCATCAACAGCATTTGGACGAATTACGTGCCGCAGCAACGCAACGCCATCGGCAACGTGATAGAATCCGACTTCAACTATTTGACAGATACACTGCTACGGCTGCACTACGATTTCGATTATGTCGATGAAGACGTGCTGGCGCAAGCGATAATCCAAAAAGGGAAAATCAAAATTGCTGATGAAGAATACTCGATTCTGATTCTACCGCCGGTAACGCATATTAAGAAATCCACCTTCCAGCAGATGAAAAGATTCGTCGCCGCGGGTGGCAATGTCATCGCGGATACACTGCTGCCAACAGCCTATCTCGAAAGCAAAAAGAACGGTGCGACGAAAGACGTGCAGCAACTTTTTGGTGTGAATCCCGCTAAATTGCTGGATGGATTTCAAAACGGCGCCCGGTTTACCGTGAAGCAAAAACGCGGCAAGGGCAAGGCGTTCGTGATGCAGGGGAAAGGCTTGCATCAGTCGCGAAAGAAGGCGGAGCTCAAACGCATCCTCAATTTGTGCGCGCCGCCGGATGTCACCATCAGCCGCGAGGAAGTATTTTATCTTCACCGCGTGAAGGATGGCCATGACATTTATTTCTTCGTGAACACCCTGCAGCAGGATCTCGGAGGCGTCGAAATCTCGTTCGAGCAGAAGATGCGGCCCGAACTCTGGAATCCCAACACCGGCGACTCTCAACCCCTGCAAGTTTACGACGTGAAAAACGGCCGCGTTACCATCATGCTCGATTTTCCGGCCAGTGAATCCCACGTTGTCGTGATGAGAGAGGTACTCCCAAAATCGTATGTTTCGTCAAGCAATTTGCAAATCGCGCAGTTTGATGAAACCTCCATCGTGGGTTATGGCAATCCAAGCCAGGCGCACGCATTTGCTGTGGTGAAGAACGGGCGCAACGTGAAGCGATTTAAGTCGCCGGCCAAACGGGTGCTCAAGCCGATAAAGCTTGGCCGCGAATTTGATTTCAAATTGCACGATGACAACGTGCTGTGCCTCGGCAATTGGAAGATGACCATCGCCCGTGGTGATGGAGTCACCATGGGATTTCACCATCCGCAATTCGATGATAGCGGTTGGCTGAACGTCACCCACGGCGCCTGGGAAATGCAACTGGCGCAGGAACGCGATCAGGAAACGTACCCGGTCACTCTCTGGTATCGCACCGCGTTTGAGATCGGGGATTTGCCATCGAACACCAGGGTGCTGATTGATGGGTTCAGCGGCAGCAGCCGCCAACTCTTTGTCAATGGCCAGCCGGTCACCGATGCCGGCCGCCGCAGTCAACTCGACGCTGAGATCAAGGAAGTTAATATCCAGCCTTTCGTAAAAGCTGGCCGTAACGTGGTAGCCGTGAAATTGATCGTCACTCGTCGAACCGACGGCATCCTCGACCTGTTGAAAATCATCGGCGATTTCGCGCTGGCAAGCCGCAAGGCTGGTACGGATTTAGAATCGGTACCAGCAGCCGGGCTCAAGATCGTCGCCCCCAAGAGCCGTTTGAAAATCGGCGATTGGACGCAACAGGGCTATCCGTTTTTTTCTGGCAGCGCTTCCTACACTGCGAAAGTCGAGATTGCTGAGAAATATCTGAGCGGCAGGTTATTCCTCGAAACCGATTGTGGGGAGGACGTTCTCGAAGTAATCGTCAATGATCACACCCGGGTTGTACCATGGCACCCGTATCGGGTCGAGATCACGGACCTGATTCGCGCCGGGAAAAATACCATCACACTAAAAGTGACCAACACCGTCATCAACATTCTCGAAGGCGTACGCAAGGCGTCCGGATTGTTTTCGCCGCCGCGCATCTCGCATGAGCATCGCTATGAATTCACGCTATAGTTTTTTGGGGGGGTCGAAATGAAGCAAGAAGGTATCGTCGTCGTGGGCAGTGCCAACATGGATTTGGTGGCGACGACCAAAACCTTTCCGCGGCCGGGCGAGACGATTTTTGGAAAACAATTCGGTATGTATGCCGGCGGCAAAGGCGCTAACCAGGCCGTGTGCTGCGCGAAGTTGGGTGGGCGGGTCGATTTCATCGGCAAACTGGGTAACGATGTTTTTCGCGACCAGCTCAGTTCTAACATGCGTGACGCCGGCGTAAACCTGCAGCACTTGATGTCCGATCCCGCGGCCTCGACCGGCATCGCCTTGATACTGGTTGAAGAAAGCGGAGAAAATGAGATCGTGGTGGTGTCCGGTAGCAACATGAAGTTGACGCCTGTTGATATAGAACGGAAACGTGACGTGCTTGCGCATTCGAGAGTTTTGCTTCTGCAATTGGAGATTCCGTTGGAATGTGTCGTACGATCTGCTGAGATTGCACACAGCCACGGAGTCACGGTTATCCTTAATCCGGCACCGGCGGCGCAACTGCCGGATCGCCTGTTGTCGTTGGTGGATTATTTGACTCCCAACGAAACCGAACTCGAAATCATCAGCGGCGTACCCACCTCAAATCGCGACGGAATAGGAAAGGCAGCCGCGGCGCTACTCCAAATGGGGGTGAAAAATCTAATCGTAACCCTGGGTGACCAGGGGTGCGTTTGGTTTCAACAGAATGGTTTCGAAGCCTTTCCCGCGCGGCCGGTGAAGCCAGTCGATACCACCGCGGCCGGCGACGCCTTCAATGGCGCGTTTGCCTATTCGATGTCCAACAGCCAAAGCGTGCCAGAAGCGATTGGTTTTGCCAACCAGGTGGCGGCGTTTTCCGTGACCCGGATGGGCGCGCAGAGTTCGATGCCGACGATGGAGGAGTTGCAGGCCTTTCTTCAGTGTGTCCGGGAGTCAGAGTTCTAAGTAGTTGGGGTCGCGCTAAGGCTACCACTCGCTAAGCGCCGGTGGTAACTTTTCATAGATTCGAACGATGAGAAGTTTTGAGGAG
>DASWHH010000169.1:0-1654 GCA_036398295.1 bacterium | reverse complement strand
GGCGTGGTGATGGAAAACTACGATCCGGAATTCAAAAATCTGGCGCGGAAGGGCGACATCCTCGTGGGTGGGTTCAACTTCGGAACCGGCAGTTCCCGCGAGCAGGCGGCTACCTGTCTCAAGTATCGCGGTATCGCGCTGGTGTTGGCGGGATCGTTCAGCGAAACTTACAAGCGCAATGCCCTCAACAACGGTTACCTTGCACTCGAAGCCGAAGATTTGGTGCGCGACCTGAAGTCGCGTTTCGGCACTTTCAAGCTCACGGTTCGCACCGGCATCCACGCCAAGATCGATTTTCAGCGTGCGGTGTTGCAGATCGATGGAAAAGAGCATCCGGTCGCCGCAGTGGGTGCCGCGGCACAGGAGCTTGTACTGGCGGGCGGGCTGGAGAGTTGGGTGAAGGAGAATTTGAGTCGTGAAAAATAACTTCGACAAAAGTAGAGCTCACAATTCGTTTTCGATGTATATCGATCTTTGTAACTCTTATCTCAGCAAAGATAGTTTTAAACAAAAGACAACTTGAATCCAAGGATGGAATTAAAATTGCCCATCTTGATAGCCACCATCTTCGCAACATGATGATCATCATGCTCAGCGGTGAAAAACGCCATGTCGATCACCCGCATCGGTTGCTTTAGCCGCGGGTGCAGCGCCGAACGGCTGACGATTTCCTCATCCAATTCTTCCAGTCGCTTTACAAAATTTTCCCGCAGATCACGAAACGAATCGAGTAATTTTTTGATGGGCTGGCGATTGTGATCTGCTTCCCGGGTCTTGCGATTGGTTAAATCCGCCGCTCGTAGCACTTTAGCATTTGCCAGGAAATCATCGATGCGGCCGTCGTGCAGCGTTTCGAGATCGCCCAAATGTCCCACATGTTCTTGAATCGACCAACCATCATTCACGCGAATCGTCAGCACCTTCGCTGGTAACGAGCTTATCAACTCCTCCAATCGCGCCGGCGTGCCCCGCAGGCGCTCAATGATGCACGGAAAAATCCCGATGGGATAATCGAAATTGAATTTGCGTTCGAACCATTTGATTTGAGTTACCATAGTGCAGCACTCCTTTTGTTAGACAGACGACGTTTACTAAACCCTCAAGGTTTAGTAAACGTGAAACTATTTCATTGCTAATGAGAATCTCGACAAGTATATTTTCTACGTTCCAACCTCTGAGAAATCAGAAAGCTAATGAAGAACGGCATATCCATCATTTTTGCTGTGCTCGGATTTTTTATCGGCGGCCTGGCATTTACCTCCGTCGGCTGGGTTACCGGCGCCGTGTTGGGCTTTCTCCTCGGTTCGTACATCGAAATGAGAGGGCGCATTGGTGGTCTCGAAAGAGAGGTCGCTTTTTTGAAGACGTTCCAAAAGCCGGCTGAACCAGCGACCGCAACCACTGCTGAACCTATACGCGAACCGGAACCGACGGTTTCGGACGTCGCATCGCTGGTGGCAGAGAGGCCGGTTCCGCAGCCAACCTTTGCCGTAGACATTGAGCCACTAACACCGCCACCGCCGGCGCCCACATCAACTCCGATTGTTGAGTCTCCAATTCTGACTGCTATCAGGCAATATTTTTCCGGCGGCCCGCCTGCCGGACGGGCAGGCAATCTTATCGTACGGGTGGGCGCCATTGTGCTGTTTTTTGG
>DASWHH010000168.1:0-9104 GCA_036398295.1 bacterium | reverse complement strand
TGTTCCAAACTCAAATTCTCGAATCCCAGCTGCCAGGACGTAACCTGCAAGAAGTGTTGGGCCGGCAGATTGTCATCCGTGCGAAAGATCGGGCGGGTTTCAGTAATAACTCTACACCCCAATTTGTTGTCCGGATTATTGATGACGTCCCGATAACATTGTCGCCGCAAGGACTGGAAACAGTTGCAACTACCAACCCGACTCTTCAGTGGCAGGCGGTCAATCAGCCATACCAATTCAGCTATCTCGTGGAGTTGTATCGAGTGGATTTTGGTATCAACAACCTCGTATGGCAAAGCGATGCTATTGAACACACTACAACCGAAACCGTTGTTCCGGACAATCTTGCTGCCGGAACCTATTTTTGGACCATCGCCATCGTTGATGAATTTGGCAACATGAGCCGGTCGAAAGAAGCTTCGTTTCAAGTCAACTAAAGGGCTTTCATCTGGGATTGTTAATGCAAACTACACACAACGAATTCCGCTCGTCTTTCGACGCTCTTTCTGAAATCGCTCAGATTATCAACAGCATTCAGGAAATCGATCCGTTGCTGGAGAAGGTTTTGGAAATTGCCATGGACGCTTTGCAAGCCGAACGCGGATTCGTTTTGTTAAAATCTGCAGCCGCACCGCAGGGCTTCGAAACCCGCAGCAGCCGTAATTTCACCGAGGCGCAGATTTCTGATCTCACCAGCATTTCCACTAGCGTCGTGCAAACCGTCCTGCGTGCCGGCGAAGCCGTGCTGGTTTACGAGGCACAGACCGATCCCAAGTTTTGTGAGACCGAAAGCGTGGTGCTGCAAAAAATTCAGTCCATCGCCTGTGTACCTCTGCGGCTGAAGGACAAGCAGATTGGCGCCATCTATCTCGATAGCCTCACCCACCGCAGCAAGTTCACTCAGGACAGTCTCCCATTCCTGACCGCGTTCGCCAACCAGGCAGCCATGGCCATCGAGAATGCTAAACTTTATCACGCGCTGCGGGATGAAAACCGGCGCTTGCGATCCGAGGTGCAACGGTTGCACGGCTTCAAGGAGATCATCGGCCAGAGCCCGAAGGTGCGCGAGGTGTTCGATGTCTTGAGCCGCGTCGTGGAGTCCGACGCCAGCGTGGTCATCGAAGGCGAAAGCGGCACCGGCAAAGAATTGATCGCCCGCGCCCTGCATTACAACGGCCCGCGCAAGGATAAACCGTTCATGGCGTTGTTCTGCGGCTCGCTGCCCGATTCGCTGCTGGAGAGCGAGCTCTTCGGCCACAAAAAGGGCGCGTTCACGGGCGCCATTTCCGACAAACGCGGCCTGTTCGAAGCTGCCAACGGCGGTACCTTTTTTCTGGACGAAATCGGCGACCTCAGTCCACAGATCCAGGCCAAACTCCTGCGCGTGCTGCAAGAAGGCGAGATTAAGCGGGTTGGCGAAAACCAGACCCGCAAGGTGGATGTGCGAATCGTCTCCGCAACCAACAAGGTGCTGAAAGATCTCGTGAAGCAGGGCAGTTTTCGCGAGGATCTTTTTTATCGGCTCAACACCATCAGCATTCACCTGCCGGCATTGCGCCAACGTAAAACCGACATCCCACTTCTGGCTCATCACTTTCTTGACAAATATGCGGCCAAGAAGAAGAACCACATTAGAGGATTTGATAAGTCTGCACTTGACGCGCTTACGGCGCACTCCTGGCCCGGTAATGTGCGCGAGCTGGAGAACACGATCGAGCGGGCGGTGGTGATGGCGCGCGGTGAATTGATTACTACTAAAGACTTACAGCTGCCTAAAAGCGATCCCGCGGCCGAGGTCGATTCTGGACTGACGCTGGAGGAATTGGAGAAGCGGCTGGTGCGCCAAACGCTTAGCGAGCAAAACCACAACATTTCCGAAACCGCTCGCGTTCTCGGTGTGTCGCGGCGATGGCTTCATTATAAAATCAAGGAATGGCAACTTTCCTGAGTCATGCCAAAATGATTGGCGTGTGGGCGTCCGCATCATTTTCCATCACTCCCTTGATCCAATATTCCATTTATCCGCTTCGGAGCGCTTTCAATGGTACAGTTTCCACATCGGGATTTGTGAAAAATGAAGGGCCTGAAAGAAATCGGCGGCATTCAGATCTTTGCCGAGATCTATCAAGGCGCGACCACGTTGGTATTCAAGGGCTATCAGCCTGCCCTCGATCGCATGGTGCTGTTGAAAGTGCTGCGTCCGGAATTCAATCAGGACGCCGATCTCAGCCGTCACTTTGAAGAGGAAGCCCGTCTCACCGCCAAAATCCAGCACCCCAATGTGGCGGCGATATACGATTACGGTCGCGACGGTGTATGGCGCTACTTTGGCGCTGAGTTTGTGGAGGGGTTTAATTTAGGTGAATTGATCAAACAAAGGAACTTGCCGCCGGATTTGGCGGCTTTCATTTTATTGGAGTCTACACGGGGATTGAAAGCCGCCCATGACAAAGACATTTTGCATCGCGACCTCAAACCTTCGAACATCCTCATCTCTCACGAAGGCCAGGTGAAGCTTACCGATTTTGGGATGGCCTCGCTGCGACGAAGCGACGAACACGAACGCGGCGAAAAAGTTTCGGGAACATTGGCTTATCTGGCGCCGGAGCGGATTCTCGGAAAACCGGCGAGCCAATCATCCGACCTCTTTTCATTGGGCGTCACCTTCTTCGAAATGGTGACCGGGGAGCCGGCGTTCACCGGCGAGAACCCGGCCGATTTTTTCGAAGCGATATTGCACTCCGATCCGTTTTCGAAAATTTCCAGCGGGTTTTTCCCCGAAAAGCTGCGACGAATTTGTGTGAAAATGCTGGCGAAAGACTCAGCGCAACGTTACCACGATTGCGACGCACTGATCAAGGAGATCGAGGCCGCGAGTGTCGCCATGAAGAACGCGGATTTGAAAGCCTACCTGCTCGATCCCCAGGTCTATGTTACGAAACCCATTGCCACCTCTATTGCTGTTCCATCCCGACCCGTGGTGACCTCGACGGGTCGAGGTTGGCTGCTCGTAGCGATGAGTGTGCTTATTGTCGCCATGGCTTCAGCCATCGGGTTTTCGTTTTTGACAAAAAAAGAAAAAATAGATCTTATGGCAGAGCAGAGCGCCATTGTTCTGCAGCCAGCAGACTCGATTGCGAGCTACAGCGATCGCGGCGAATTCCGCAAGGAGTCGATGCAAAAGAGTGAGGCTTCGCAGCTCGAACAAAAGGTTGAGACGCCAGCGAAAACCGGGACCACAGAAATAGTGAAGAGCGTTGCGGTACGGGATTCCATACAACCTGCGCAAAACATTACCGAGGTAGCGCCTTCAGGATTCGGGTATGTCAGCATCGCGTGCACACCTTGGGCGACGGTATTTCTGAACGGCGATTCAGTTGCAACTACTCCCATGCGCGCTCCCATCAAACTGCCGGTGGGACGCCACGAATTGGTTTTACGAAATCCGGAATTTCCTGAATTCAGAGAGACGATCGAACTAAGCGATGAGCTTACCGAGTTGGAGATTTCTTTGTGGAGTTTGGTCGGAACCATCAAACTGGAGGTGAGTCCATGGGCTGAGGTTTTTATCGATGGCGAGTACAAAGATACGGTGCCGCCGCAAACGCGCCCGCTGGTGTTGTCGCCCGGCCAACACCGGCTTACACTCAAACATCCGCAATTGGGTTCGTGGGAAACGCCCATCGAGATCGGGGCCGGCAAGAACCTGGAGTTAAAATTTAATCTCAAGAATCTGGTTTCAAAATGAATCTGGAACAGCGTTTGCTTTTTACTCGTCGGTCCTGGCTCAGACCACTAACTTGCGTGAAAAATTTGCACAGCTAAATTCGGAAATGTGTCTATATGAAAAAGAACGTCTTGGTTTTCACCGTGATTTGGACCTCTGTCCTGACTCATGAGTTGGCGGCGCAGACGGGCTGGGTTTTCAAAGATCCCATGCCTACGGCGCGCGCCGGAATTTGCGCCGCCGTGTTAGATGGCAGAATTTATGTGATGGGCGGCCGCGACGATAGCGGGAAAGTGTTGGATTTGGTGGAACGTTACGATCCCGTGAGTGATAGTTGGGAGAGCCTGTTGCCACCGTTGGGGAAATTAGGGGTAGCTCGTGAAAACGCTGCCGCTGTGACCCTCAATGGTCAGGTATTCGTCCTGGGAGGTCGCGGCCAGGGGGCAAACGGATTGGACAAAGTCGAATTTTTGAACCTTGCAGAAAACAAATGGGAGGGCTTTGCCGATCTGGTGAAAGAGCGAGAGGCGCTCGGTGCAGTGGTAATCAACGGCAGCATATATGCCGTTGGCGGCGGTAATGGTCTCTTGAGTCTGTTATTTGATGATGTTGAATACTATGACCAGGTAACCCATAGATGGCAAACGGTGAACAACTGGGCGCTCCGCGTTGCGACAGCGGAGTTGGTCACCGTAGCCGTAAAAGATTCGGCGTTTGCTATTGGTGGGGCGAGTATTTTGGGGCTGTTGCGGTTTGTGCAGCGCTACCACACAGCATTGGGCGTCTCACTACGGGCAGACTTGCTAGACGCCCGTGCCAGTGCGGCCGGTGCCGTTCAAGGTGATTCCATCTTTGTTTTGGGAGGAAGGGGGGGATTGTTAGGGTTGGAGACTTTTGATTCCGTAGAACTCTACAATGCGAAAACCAATCGCTGGGCGAACTTTGCTCCCTTAAATACCGCCCGCCAGAATTTCGCTGCGGTAGCCACCAATAATAGCATCTACGCCATTGGCGGCCACGACGCCAGCGGCAACGTCCTGAGCTCAGTTGAGGCCTTCGAGCTGGTCACTGCGGTCGAGGATCCCGTTGCTAATGTTCCCGAGGGGTTTGAATTGTGGCAAAACTATCCCAATCCCTTTAATGCGGGCACAAAGATCACGTACCAGGTTCCGCCACATAACCGCGCTCTGCAGGTGCGCCTGGTGGTTTACAATTTAAGAGGACAAAAAGTGATAACATTGTTTCAAGGCTTACGGTTGCCAGGGAATTACGAAGTTTCCTGGGATGGCAGCGATTTCCAGCAACAATCTTTAGGCAGTGGAATTTATATTTATACTTTGGAGTTCGATGAACATCGAATCAGCAAAAAAATGATCTTGAGCCGATAGAAATGCGCCAATTGATAGTGATCCTTTTCCTGCTGAGCGCTCCCGTGCGCGTTTTTTGCCAGACTTCAGAGCAGATTCTGGTTGAGGAAATTCAAAATGCTTACAACCAGCTCAACTACCCTGAAGCCGAAATCAAGGCGCGGGCGGCGCTCAAAGATTTCCAGCGGTTTAGTCCGGTGCAGTTGACCGAAATTCACAAAATTCTCGGACTGATTTATTTTTCCCAAAATAGGGAAGAGGCCGCCCGCCTGCAATTCGAAAACGTGCTTGCGCTAACCCCGCATTTGAAGTTAGACCCGCTGTTTGTCTCGCCTAAAATTATGAAGTTTTTTGAAGACATCCAGCGCGAGCGAGCGATGAAATCGCAAGATCAGAGCGCACCCCAACACGATGTAAAATATGTGCTGGTGCACGATCCTCGTCCCGAAGCGGGCATGCGTTCGATACTCTTGCCGGGTTGGGGCCAGCTTTACAAGGGCGAGAAAACCAAGGGGCGCATTCTGTTGGGCTTGTGGAGCGCTGGCGTGGTCGCAACGGTGGCGTCGCATGTGGCACGCGCCCGCGCTGAAGATAAATATCTATCTGAAACAGACCCGGACCGTATTGAGTCTCGCTACGGCAACTTCAACACGATTCACAAATTACGGAACAATCTTATCGTGTTTTCCGCTGGCGTCTGGCTGTACAGCTACATTGATGCCATCGTTAAGAAATCACCCGTCCGTTCTGAGTTGTCGTCTCCAAAAACGCTGCTGATCTTACCCGATTGGTCCACCGCACATCCCCGTTTGTCGATGGTCATCCTTCTTTGACGCGTACCCTGGCTGCGCAGATTTTTCACCAACAAGTGCATAGCCTGCACAGGTTCATGCAAAGCCGTTTTCTGGTTAGCCGACTCAACCAATTATAATTCATAAAATTATATGTATCGTTTTTCGTTTGACGGTGCTGGCACCTCCCTTGCATAAACTCCTGCATGGTTTTACACTTTGGAGGTGAAATGAACATGCAGGTCAAAGGCACAATCGAATCGTTGGGATTGGATTTTCTCGTCGTTAAACACAACACCATCTTCGGAGATTTTATTATTGTTCAAGAAACCACCTTCTTTATGGACGCGACCTCGTTGATTATCGATGATGCTGGATCGCTCCTGGCCTACGCTGATTTACGGCTTGCACAACCGGTAGTGATGAAAGCGCTGCGGAACGAAAATTACGACCTCATTGCGCGGCAAATCAAAGTCGTTACTGCTGATGATGTGAAAACACCTGCGAATAGCCCCTACGAATGGGAGATTAGAGTATTTTGAAGCGGTACGAATATTTAGATCCGGAGTAGTGGGAACGAAAAATGGCGATGGAGATCAAAGGAAAAATCGCATCGTTGGGCCCGGATTTTTTCGTTGTCAAACACCATGCCCTTCACGGGGACTTCATCGTTGTCCAAAACGCCACTCTTTTTGTAGACGATAGTTCAGTGATTATCAATGAAGAAGGAAAGTCACTGGCCTTTTCTGATTTACGAGCCGGACAGTCGGTGGTGGGAAAGGCATTACCAGATGAAAATGACCACCTGCTCGTGTGCGAAGTCAAAGTCGTTTCGAGATTAAGTGAAGAACTGGATTGAAAAAGGATGCATCGAGAGTCTCGGTGAAGACTATTCCGAAATGAAGTCGAATTGAGAGGAAGAATTGAAACGCCGGGCGACCAGACCCTAGTTGTCGCGGCATCATATTCGAAGTGACGGGGGAATGCCGAAATCCTCGACGAAGAAAGCAACCTATCGCATTTCCGAATTGGAGTTTGGCCAATTGGTTTAGACAACGAGGCGTTGGTCAAGTCAAGAGTTTTATGTTAAACAGGAGGTAGCCATGCTAGCCACACAAATAAACGTCGAGCGGGAGGAATTTCGTGACAATGAAATCGAATTCATGTCCCTGGTAACCGGAGTCGGACATGATTTCATAGCTGTTGCCGGGTTCGGATTTGAGGTGAGCCCCGCAACAGTGATGCGGGATGATCACAATAATGTGATTTCACTGGCGGACGTCAAAGTTGGCTTCTTTGTGGAAATCCGCGGGGAAATCGCAAATGATGGTACCATGTTGGCCACTCACATCAAAATCGAAGATCGCCTTGACGATGAAATCGAGCTTACTGGTGAAATCACCGGCACCAGGGAAAACACCCTGACGGTCGATGGGAAAGTTTTTGTGGTCAACGAAAGCACCGTTGTGCTCGACAACTACAACTTGCCGATTTCCTTCGGCGCGCTGCAGGTTGGGATGGTCGTGGAAGTGCGCGGCGATGTCCAGATGGATGGAACGCTGCTGGCTCCTCGCATCAAAGTCGAAGTTCCTGGCATACGCCGGACATAAAACTCGATGCAGCAACATGTTTATTTTCTCGACAGGGGTCTGGTTATAGAGCTGCATAGACGCGATCACCGCATCGTCGTTACCGGATTCTGAACGACGATGCGAGTCAGACGGTTGTGTTCACGAGACGGCTGCCCGCCGAGCAGGAAGGTGAATTCAGTCCGCCGCCGGTGCTGCACGAGACCAGACAGCTGTCATTATTTTTGCTTTGAGGAACCTGCGCAGAATTTTATCTTCTGATTGCAAACTCTGCACACCAGGGTCCCCGCCGTAGATGCCGGCCCGCCTGGTGGTCACCAGGGTCTCCTGGTTTTCAAAGATCTATAAATACAAAATTTAAAGCCGTCGGATTTCTAGCGAAGAATCCGATGGCACCGCCTTTGCCTGAGAAGGCGCCAATCCAATTCAATGTTTCAATTATTTCATTTCCAAACCGGAGGACTCTTATGTTAAAGCCAGGTGGTACCGAGCGATCGTTCTTGATTTTGATTTTTGCCGTTCTGGCGTCTGCAGCGACAACCCTGTCGGCGGGCGATGAATTCGTGCTGTCCACGCATGCCGACTATTCTACGGACGATCGCATCTTCACCCGCGACGATACGCTGTTCATGAAAGTCATGGTTCCCAACATTGATTACACCGAGATCGAGCAAAACGAATTTCGCCTGCATGCCTCCAGTGGTCCCGGCAATTTCGAAGGCAAGTTCAGCAATCACCTCGACGGCACCTTCACCGCCAGGCTTTCCCTGAAAACCGCGGACGCCAGTGAAAGCAGCTGGGAATGGCGCGGACGTATCCGTGACCGCCAAGGTCGTGAATTCGAAGCGGATGTCAACATTCAGATTGTTGGCAGCGTGGATGGTGAAATCGAAGTGGTGCTCAGGGGCAAGATCGAAGGGCTGGGCGCGGATTTTGTGGTGGTGCAAAACACCACAATTCTCGTGAACGCCAGCACGGAAATTGTCAACGAGAATGGGCAGGCGTTGGCGTTTGCGGATTTGCACGTCGGCCAGTCCGTCAAGGTGAGCGCGGTGCGGAACGAAAATGGCCACCTGCTCGCCCACCGCATCAAATTCATGTCCCGTTCCGAAAACGAGCTGGAGTTGAAAGGGGTCATTGAAAATATTGGAGAGAACACCCTGGTCGTGCTCGGTCTGACTTTCACCGTGGATAGCAACACCGAAATACTGAACCACGACAACGACCCGATTTCGTTGACGGAGTTGTCAGTCGGCCAGTTGGTGGAAATCAAAGCGAAAATTCAGAGCGCTGGATCGCGGCAGGCGCTGCGCATCAGGGTCGAAGACCATTCGGCAAACGAAGTTGAACTGCGGGGAAAAATCGAATCGCTTGGTGTACATGACTTAGTCGTGAATGGCGTCACGTTTGCAGTGACAGCGAACACCGAAATCCTCGGCGACGAAAATCAGCCCATCGCCTTTGTGGACTTGCATGTCGGGCTATTGGTGGAGGTGAAGGGCTTTCTAACTGAAGGGGGTACTGCTATGGCAATACGCATCAAAGTTGCAGGAGAGATATTTGATGATGATGAAGTCGAGCTTACAGGCCGCATCGACGACATCGCTGGGGAGACGCTGGTGGTTGCGGG
>DASWHH010000167.1:0-4075 GCA_036398295.1 bacterium | reverse complement strand
GGTACAAATTCAAACAACTGGCATCGTCGCCGGGGCGCAAGCGAAACGGCATAATCAGCCCATCCTTCAACGAATCCGAATCGGCGTCGGAGAAGCCTAACTCGAAACGGCCACTGGCGGAATTGAGATCGAAATGCAGTGGGGTGTCTGCTTCAGCTGACAGCGTGTAGCCGCCGGCGCCGGAATCCAGGCGCTGAACCTCCTCGGCGCCCGGCTGATGGCGGAACGCCTCCACCGCAATGATGACGAAGCAGGCGCATCCCACCAGCGCCGCGCTCAACATGCTACGGCCAGGATTGCGAGGGGCGTTGCGCATCGCCATGCGCATGATCTGGCCCGCGCCGCTTTTTTGCCGGATACCGATCCGCTTTGCGGACAGGGAAGATTTGTGGGGAGATTTCAGCCAGACGGAAAAGAACGACAGTCCGGAAATCAACAGCAGCGCGCCGACGCCAAAAAACAAACCCGGTGAGGAGGTTTGCCCGGTGAGCACCGCCAGCACTGTCAACGCCGCGGCGATGAAGAAGGTCGAGAGCGCCAGCCCTTTCGTAATTCGCCGCACGCGCGCATGCCTGGTCTCGACAGCGGTGACGCCAGCCAGCAGAGCGGGCACGGGAAGGCGACTCAGTTTGCGCAGGGCTAGAAAAATGGAACCCGCAATCACCAGCAGCGAAGCGACGTATCCGATGAAGAGACTGGCGGGCGTGATGTGCAGCGACAAAAATCCCGATGCTTCGGGGCCGAAGAGTCCCGACCAGTTGCGCAGGCCAACCATGATCAGCCAGGCATAGAGAGTAGCACCCGCTAATCCCAACCCTGCACCTATCGCCGCGAGCAACCCGCCTTCGGCTAAAAACTGCCAGCGCATGCGGCGTTGTGCAAAACCCACCGCCAATCGGGTGCCGATTTCGCGGACGCGCTGCTCCACGCCGAGGCGAAACAGCAGTCCCACCAGCAGCGCGGCCGATGCAATCAGAAAGAAACTGAATGAGAGAAACAACGTGCTGAAATCGGTGGCGCCAGTCGAGGCATCCAGTCCCTGCCGCTTAACCGGTTGAAATACAAAATCCGACTGATCGGTGATCAATTTCTGCAGCAACGCCGATTCGAATCTTTCTTTCGCGGCGACCAAGTCGCCGGCAGCCGCTATTCGCAGTGAGCTGACATTCCCAAACCTACTTCCCCAGAGTTTGCGCCCGGTTTCCCAGGCTACAAACGCTTTCGGCGCACCGCGATACTGGTCCCAGTAAGCCTCATCTCTTGTGCGAATCAAATTCAGGTCGACGGGGAAAGGCGGATCCCAGTCGGCCATGTTATCGGCGTCGGCGATGCCGGGGAATTCGGGCGTCAGCTGCGGATCAGCAGCGAGTCCCTTCATTTGCAGGACTCCCTTCACGAGGAACGTGGTGGTATCGGTCACCAATTCATCGCGTGCGCCAACCACAAAGTAGGTCATCGTGATCTGGTCACCGGGCTTCGCACCGAGATCGTCGGCAGCCCACTGGTTGAGCAAGATTTCGTTTTCACTAAGCGCTGGCGCGGGTTCACCGTTCTGCAATATTAATGAGACGGCAGGAAAATCGACGGCCGCGGGAATCGCACACACGGTGGAATAGGGCAGCAGTCGGTCGCCGACAGTCACCTCATTCGCTAAATAGGTGAACGTTGGCAAATGCGGTAAACCCAGCTCTCCGGCGACAGCCAGCGCACGTTCCGAAATCCTCGGACCTAAAATCGCTTCGCGGCTTTCGAGAGAAAAATAGCTGTCATGGGTTTCGGTGAATAAACCAAAATCTTCAAGTCGCAAAGCCGAGTTCAGGGCAGTTCTTAACCCTGTCAGGGTTTGAAACCCTGACAGGGTTGACTGCGCTGCGAAGAGCGCATTGACTTTTTCCGATTGATCAAGCGCATTCTGCAGCACCGGCAAAAAGACATAGGCATTCAGCGGCAGAGCTTGATGGGAACGCAGACTGAACCGGCCCAACCCGCGATCGGGGATGACGGCGGCCAACGTGAGGCGTACGCTTTCAACGACGTCCTCGGTTTTTTTGCGGCCCAGCAGCGAGGCGCGCTGCACATCGCTGGGACTCTGAAACGATAACAAAATTGCGTCGCCGACCCGCGCGTTCAGTTGCCGTTGCAGCGATTCATTGATAACGACGGATGGGAAAATCTGGCCCGGCTGTTTCTGTAAATGGGCATTGAAATCCTCAACGTCATTCGTGTTGCTGGCGGCGAAGAAAGACGAAAACCGTTCATCGACGCCGAGAATGTTGATGCGCGACGCGCGGGATTTGGATTTCGTCTGCACAGCGCTGCCATTGAGGATGATGGCCGGCGCGATGCTCTCCATTGTGGAGGCGATTTCAGTCGCCAACCCGGTACGAAAATATTTTTGCGCCACGAGGGCAAAGTCGATTCGCCCGAGCCGCTCGAGGGTCAAATCACGCAGGCTGCCGCGCACGGAATCGCCCACCAGCAGCGCGCCAGTCAACACCGCGGTGGCAACCGCCGCACCCAACAAGACAGCGAGGTTGATTCGCCAGAAATAGATTAGACTTCGACGCATAAACCTTCCGTCAGCTCAAAACGGCGCTCGAAGCGACCGGCCAATTCCATGCTATGGGTCACCACGATGAGAATATTCTTTTCTTCCTGATGCAGCTCGAAAAACAGATCGGCCACCGCGACGGCTGTCTTATGATCGAGATTTCCGGTGGGTTCATCGCAGAGCAATAGGCTGGGCTGGTTGATCATGGCACGCGCGATGGCCACCCGCTGGCGTTCGCCGCCGGAAAGCTCAGCGGGACGATGCTCGATGCGGTGGGACAACCCGACTTTCTTCAAAAGCCCGCGGGCACGCGATTCGGAATCCGCGCCATTGTCTTTGAACGCAACCGTGGGAATCAGCACGTTTTCCAGCACAGTGTATTGCGGCAGCAGATGGTGATCCTGGAAAACAAACCCAACGACTTTGTTGCGGAAGCGCGCAAGCTGTGGCTCCGAGAGCTGAGCCGGATGCTGTCCGTTGATCTCGATGGTGCCGGAATCGGGGGTATCCAGTGTACCGATGAGATGCAACAGTGTGCTTTTGCCGGAACCGGAAGGTCCGGTAACGGCGAGACCCTCTCCGGAGGCCATTTCAAAAGAAACTTCCTTCAGAACTTCGACCGGGTTGGTTTCACCGCCGAAGGTTTTTTTGACGTCGGTTACTTTTAATGATATTGTAGGCATAACCCTCCGAACCTGCTATTAAATTAAAACCGAAAAAGTTTTGCTTGTCTTTCACGAATTTTTTCTTAAAATCACTAACATGGTTGTCAAATCAGAAAACCTCAAAGACTACTTTTCAAAGCGGGCCGATGTGGCATTTGCGTTTTTGTATGGTTCGTATGCCAATGGTACCGCAACAAAATTATCAGATGTTGATGTGGCGATTTATTTTTATCCGCACGATAAAAGGCATATAGAATTCGAGGATGAAACTTACCATAAGAATGAAGATGCAATCTGGGCCGACTTAGAGCATATTGCCAAGAAGGAAGTCGAGTTGTTAGTGTTGAATCGCGCGCCGGCTACCGTAGCGGCAAGCGCTATCCGCGGCGTTCCATTGGCAATCAATGACTGGCGTCTCTATCTTCGTTTTATGGAAATCATTACCGCTGTGGCTGAGGACTTCAGTGAATTTTTAGTCAACGACTATATGGAAAAGCATGGCCTTAAAAAAAGAGATTGAGCTCAAACTTATCAAACATTTGGAGTTTCTATCCACGGAGCTTCAGGATTACCAGTTGTTCGCAACTCTAACCTGGGAAGAATACAACACGGATAGAAACAAAAGAAGAAACATCGAACGCTGGATCGAGAATATCGTCAATTCCTCCATCGACGTAGCCAAGTTGATTTTGACGGCTGAAACCCTGAAACTTCCGGATACATACAGGGAAATCGTCACGTCGCTCTCACTGGTCGCTGGCTTTCCCAAAGAACTCATGGAAAGGCTCTCAAAGCGGGTTAGATTAAGGAACATTATCACTCACGAATATATGGATCTAAAATGGGCTTCGATCAAAGA
>DASWHH010000166.1:0-3463 GCA_036398295.1 bacterium | reverse complement strand
TGATGGTGATGTTCTGATTAAACGCCGCGGTCGTCGTGGCCGTGTGGCTAATCATTGGAGGAAGATTCACCTCGATTTCATCCACGGTGGTGGGAACAAACCCGGCTAAAAGTGAAAACTGGGCGCTGCTGGCGACATCGGCTGTCACGGGCTGGCCAAGAGCAGAAACGACGAGGGCAAAATTGGCGGATTGGGCAGAGCCACCGGCAGTGCTCTGCTCGGAGGAACCGAGGCTGGTTTGGGCTCGCGCATTCGTGATAAGCGTTATTGAAAATGACAACAACAGGCATTGAAGTAGTTTTGGCGGATTCATGTTTTTTGACCTGATCATGGTTCAAATCTTATTGTTTTTCTTGGCTCCGAGTAGCCCGCGCTTTCGATTTAGGCTCCTCTTTAATCGAGGGGAGCGAACGAGTATTTTTGATGGCCTGGCTTTCCGGCTGGCCGAAAAGCTCCGGCTCTAAGTAGTAGTTTTGCTCCTTCGGGGATTTTGTCTGCTCTACCGGAATGCGGTGGGCATTGGCAAAAGCATCCTTGCGAACACCGGTCACCTGCCACGAGACCTCGCCGCCGGAGACGCCGCCGGCGATCCTAAAACGCCGGTTCGATATTTTCTCGGCGATGTAGAGATTGGGACCGGGTGCGCCGATGGGGGTAAGCTGATAGCGGAAGTCGCTATTGATAGCGTCAAACCAATCCGGAAGGTCAACCGTGGCTTCACCATTGGCGTCCAAGGTGACATTACCGTTGTAGATGTTCATCATGTCCGGACTCTCCACAAAGGAGTGGTTGAGGTATTTGTTTGCTGGATCGAGCGGGTGGTCGATCTGGAAGCCACCGCCCTGTTTGAAAATAAAGCCGGTGACCGTAACGTTGCCTTGAAAGAAGCCTGCCGACCCATTGGAGGCATCGTGGATGGCTGTCAAAGTGGTGACCGCGTTGGCTGTGTTCGCTGTTCTAAAAAAGCCGGCGCCATTCAGGCCAGTGGTGATGCCCACCAGCGCGGTTCCATTGCTACTGGTGTTACTCACCTGAAAGAAACCGGCGGTGCTGGAGACATCGGTGCCGGTGTTGTTCGCAAATACGGCAGAGGCCAGCCCATTATTGTCGACGGCCAGTGTGGCGACATCATTGTCTGGATTGTCGGTCGTGAAAAAACCCCCGTTACCGAGACCGACGTTAAAGACTTCCAGCGTAGTGCTGAGGTCGGTCTCATCAAGAGTTTCATAAAACCCGGCGGCGCCACTTTCCGACACAACGTCAAGTTTAGCAAACGGGGTGGTCGTACCCACGCCAACGTTACCGTCATTGTCCACAAAGACAGCATTGGTTGGGTCCCCATCTGCGGCGTCCAAAGAGTTACCGGCGCCGGAGCCTCCGCCGCTGGCAGAAATGGTTAGCGTGTTTCCGCTGGGAGTGATGGTCACGTTCGTGCCGGCGGCCAGCGTCACATCATCCTTTAAAGTGTTGACGCTTTTAACTACCTGGGCCGTGGCGATTTTGCCGGCGGTGACCGCGTTGTTGGCCAGGTCGGCGTTGGCTATCGCCCCGTCCGTGACGCCATCGGATTCCGTGGCTCGCACCGCGTAGGCGACGCTGGCCAACCGGAACCGTGGCGTCATTTCGGCGTCGTTGCCGACTTTCACGCCGAGAAAGCGATCGCCGGCATTGGTAAACAAATTCGTTGGGATGGCCGTCACGCTGCCGATCAAGACGTTGAAGATCCCGTCGCTGACATTGACGCTTTGGGTTTCGGAGTAAATGGCTGTGCCAGCGCTGGCGACCGAGTAAATCGAAAAGGCTATGTTGAACGTGCCATTCGCGGGACTGGCCCCCTGATTCAATCGCCCTTGATAGTTGATAAGTTGCGGAGCTTGAGCGAAAAGAGCACTCGCCAATAAGCATGTGATGAAGAGCATGCAAAAAAGTGTTGCTATGTTACGTTTGGTCATGTTTTCCCTCCTGACGCCAGGTTTAGTTCGTTTACCGAAAATTCTAGTTCCAAATCATGACTATGGATTGGGCGGAAGCACCGGTGGATCCGGCAGCCGTTCTCCGACGGCGCCACCCCCACCGCCGCCACCCGCCAGGGCAAAAACCAATCCCGCCACCACCGCGCCGCCGCCACCAATGAATAACCATTTTTTGCCACCGCCCTTTTTCCGGGGTTGGGCAGGTTCCCGAGATTTTGGTTCTTCGGGTTTTGGTTCTTCGGGTTTGGTTGGTTGGCTAACGGGTGGTTGCGGCTCTTGTTGTTCCATTTCTTTGATCACCTCTTCCGCGAGCCGCACGAATGAAGGCGTTTCCAAATCCGGATTTGGACGCCAATTTGGAATGAGTTCCAAAAGTTTTCGCAGATTGTCCTTTGACTGTGACAGCAAGCCTTTAGCATGATAAGCCTTGCCCAGGAGCTTATAAGCATCTTCACTTTCTTCGAGGCTGAGTCCCTTTTGATCGAGACAGCGATTGACGAGACTGATCGTCTCATCCAGCAGACCTTCCTGATATTTGCCTTCTGCCTCTTTGAGGATGTCGCCACATTTGTCCTGCGCCATTGCCCACACCGTCTCGATGGTATCCAATATCGGGGCGAGGATCAGTGCAGCGATCAGAAAGGGTACAATTAATTTCGCAGATGGCATGAACATTCCTCCGGTTATTTGTCAGTAGTCAGTTGTCATTGGTCATTAGTCATTAGTCATGACCAATCACTTCTTGCGCAGCTCAAAAACCAACGGCGCGCTCAGATCCTCATCGAAGTTGAGGATGCGTTTTCCACCCACGGTCTCGTATCCTTCGCGCCGCACTTCGATGATGCGCTGCCCGATGCGCAGTTTGATTTCTTTAGTGGTCTGAAACCCCGTCGGCTGATTGTCCACATAGATGTCCCCCCAGACGGGCTTGGAGGCAAGGGTGGCCCTTACTTCTTTGGTGAAATCGATTCTTAAATCGACGGTTTTCCCGGCGCTAATCGTAATTTCCTTTTCCCATACACCAAATTTTGGGTGAAGCGCGCGAATGGTATGTTTGCCAGTTGAAAGTTCTTCACTGTGTTGACGATCGCTGTCCTGCAGCCTGGGCTTGCCATCGATGAAAATAGAACCGAACGGTCGGACCAGAATTTTCGCGGTGCCGGTGGCGGTTAGCGCCGGCCGGTCTTCATCCTTTGGCCCAGGCTTTTCGCTGACAGCGATTTCCTTCCTGGTGAGGCTGGCGTCCACTGTGGCGGTTTGACCCGCGGTTACGCTGATGCGTTGTGTGTAATCCTGGTAGCCATCCAATCGCACGATGATGTCGTAGAAGCCGGGCTCGGCACTTTTATTTTCGTAGGTGGTTTTGCCGACATGTCGGCCATTTTGCAGCACGCTTGCACCGGCGGGATTGGAGGTGATCCGCAACACTCCGACGGCCGCAGTAGCGGTCGCGGGGGTCTTTGACTCCCGGGACGGCTCGCTGTTTTTGG
>DASWHH010000165.1:0-2735 GCA_036398295.1 bacterium | reverse complement strand
GGCTGCAAACCACACCAGATTTGTCCATCCCGGAAGTTCTCGCAAAAATCAACGGCCAGGCGGTGGCGTTTGCCGCCCACCCCTGCACCAAACCGCCGTTTCCGGAATGGCTGCTGGTGCGGCGGGGAAACTGGGAGTGGCGGGATTGCCACCATGCAAGACTAGACGGGCTGCAAATCTGGAATGGTACCCGCGATGGCCTCGAAGAAGGAAAAGCTCTCTGGGTGCGCTTGCTGCTCGAAGGCAGGCGGCTGTTCATCTCTGGGGGTAACGACGCCCACGGCAACTTCAACCGTTTTCGTCAGGTGGGGTGGCCGTTTTTAACGATGCGCGAAAACCACCGTCATCTTTTTGGTGTAGTGCGCACCGGCGTCTTACTGGCAGACGGCCTGTCACTGCCAACACTGTCGGAGGGATTCAAGGCGGGTCGAATGATCGTAACCAATGGGCCCTTTATCAATATCACCTTCCACAATGCGGCGGGGGAAACCGCGCGGTTGGGTGATGAGATCTCCGGGAATAATCATCTTCTGGTGCTCGAGTGTATTTCGACCGCAGAATTCGGGTTTCTGCAACAGGTGAGAGTGTATCGCGGTAACCTGGTAACTCGGCGAGAGGAAGTGCTGTTTACGAAAGAGTCGTTCTCCAATCCCTTTCAAAATAGTGAAGCGATCCCAATCGAAGAAAGTTCGGCACCGTGTTATGTAAGGGCGGAGTTGTACAGCAAGACTCCCACGCAGACCCTGATGTGTCTCACCAATCCCATCTGGGTAAACACCGGTCACGGTCAGAAACCCTAATTAATCGTCAGGCTATCTTAAAACAGCTTGATTTTCTTCACTATCTGTTTCAATCCCCGGCCAAATTTTTTGCTGACTATCTGAATGTGGCGCTCCTCGCCTTCGCCAAGGCTCGCGGTTGCAACGCCGGGCACGTCCTTCAAAACATTGTGCACAATATAACGCTCGAAACTCTGCATTGGCGGGAGATCAACTTCCGCGCCGGAGTCGAGGCATTCCTGGGCTTTGGCCTTGGCAAATCGTTCAAGGTTGCCCACAGGGTAAATGTACAACGCGTAGTCCTCACCATTGCGATAGGTGCGCGTCTTAAATTCATGGCTGTGATCGAAATGACGATGGATCATCTTGCGCTCAAAGGAATTGAGTCCCGTCAAAGCCTCGGGTTTGAGCGCATCCTTTAGTTTGGTTTCTACCTCAGCAATAATTCTCGTGATGTTTGAGTTATCGAGATCCTCGTTTCGGCGAGGCCCCCGGAAAGGTCTTCTTCCAGTATCCATGACTAATCTTCCCATTTTAGTTAAATGATGTTTAAGAGTTTTTCCGGAATCCCGTGAAAATCACCGTTACTCATGAAAAGGGCGATGTCACCGGACTCGAGCTGTGACTTAAGAAAATCCAACATTTCCGAATTGGGAGGCACGATCCAGGCTTGAATTTTGGCTTGGTTGAGAGCGCTGACAATGCTTTCAACGGAGAGGCGCTCGTCGGCGGAAACTTTCTCGGGCATATACAGCGGCGTCAGGATGACACGATCGGCAACTGCCAGGGCTGCAATATAATCGTGCTCAAAAACTCTGCGTTTGCTGGAGGCGGTTCGCGGCTCGTACATCGCCCAGATGCGTTGACGAGGGTATCGGCTGCGTAGGCCTGCGAGTGTCGCTTTCACTGCGGTCGGATGGTGGGCAAAGTCATCAAAAATCTTGATGTTCTTGCGTTCCCCTTTAAACTGCAAGCGCCGCCGGACATTTTTGAATGTTGCCAGTCCCGCCGAAATTTCCTCCATTGACAAACCAAGAGCGTTGCCGGCAGCGATCACGCCAAGGCAATTCTTAACCATGTGCTCACCAAAGAGCGGAACCATAACCTGCGCCATCCTTTTGTCATTCTGATAAACGTCGAAGCGAGTAACGAGTGCATCACCAACGATATTGCGAGCTTGCCAAGTAGCATCCTTCCCTAAGCCAAATGTAACTACTTTTGAAAACGCTTTAGCGCTCAACTTCCTGACGATTGGGTCATCCCAGCCCGCGATCAAATAACCGTTGCGCGGAATAAGATTGATGAAGCGATTAAACGCGGTTTCGATTTCGTCGAGGTTTCGAAAAATATCGGCGTGGTCAAATTCGATGTTGTTTAAGATAACCAGATCCGGAAGGTAATGAAAGAATTTCGATCCCTTATCGAAAAATGCGGAATCGTATTCATCGCCTTCCGTGACGAAGACATTGCCGTCACCTAACCTAAATCCTCGTCCGAAATTTTCCGGAATACCGCCCATAAAAAAGCCGGGATCGCGACCGGCATTTTCCAGAACCCATGCCAGCAACGCACTGGTGGTGGTTTTGCCATGAGTGCCAACGACAACACAGGAGTATTTACCACGGATGAAAAATTCTTTGAGGGCAAAGGGTAGCGAAATGTAGCAGATTTTGCGCTCGAGCACGGCTTCAACTTCGGGGTTGCCGCGCGACATGGCGTTCCCGATGACCACCAAATCCGGGGGTGGATCGAGATGCTTTTCATCAAAGCCAATGTGATAGGGAATGCTCAACTCGTCCAGGAATGTGCTCATTGGCGGATAGACGTTTTGATCGGAGCCGCGTACGTCATAACCGCGGGATTTTAGCATGCCGGCGAGCGCCGTCATGCCAGTTCCGCAAATAGCTATAAAATAGACACGCTTGATGGCGTCGGGACTAAACCTTTGCATTATTA
>DASWHH010000164.1:0-6187 GCA_036398295.1 bacterium | reverse complement strand
GTCGCGGCTGGTGCGAATGGTAGTGATGTCGTTATACGGCAGAATGTCATCCGCCAGAATTGGCGGATACTCGAATCTCGGTAGTGTAACGCCAAATAGTTGCTCAAATTCCCATTCGGCATCGGGGAAAAAGTAGAGTTTGAATCGTCCGCACATGGCTGATGTCGCGTTGTTGTTTACGGCAAGAATATACTATGACTTGATGAATTTTCAAAGCATTTATTTAAATGCTAGCGCGTAACTGCCGGAACAAGCGTCATGTGCATCGGATCAAGCGCTTTTTGAAACTCCTTTAATGAATCACCCTCGGTAGATCGCGCGCGACTTATCCACGATGAGGTCGGCCTTGCCCCTGCGCTCGTGACTGCACTAATGCCGATGACCGGCGCCGCTCGGTATCCGTGCAAACTCGCGGGATATCGAAGAATCGTCAGAAATCTCTTGCTTATTATGTAATAATCATTTATATATGTAATAATTATTACAAAATATGCTATGAAATGGTTATTCCTGGTGCATCAAATTAAGACTCTCAACTCGCGGGAGCGGGTGAAAGTCTGGCGGCTGACAAAAAAGGTCGGCGCCGTTCTTTACCGCAACTCCGTCTACGTTCTTCCTGACGGCAAAGAGCGTAATGAGGACTTCCAGTGGCTATGCCAGCAAATCCGGGACTGCCAGGGAGAGGCGTCGGTCTTTGTCTCGGCATCCAACGACCAAAAAGAGAACCGAACCCTGAAAGCTCTGTTCAATCGTACACGAGAATTTGAGTACCAGGCCTTAGGAAAACTGGCGGAGAAAGTGTCGCAGCGAATCCATCGCGCAATTGACGAAGGGCAGGTTTCGGAGTCCCTGCGAAAATCGCTGTCAAAGGAAATTGCACATCTGGAGCTTACCTTCTTTGAAATCGAGAAGATCGATTTCTTTGGCGCACCCTCCAAACGAAAAGTCAGAACACTGATAGGGCGTACCAAAGAGGAAATGGAGTCTGCCGATGCCACTGCTACGCCCTCACCGGCACCAGCCCACCACGACCGCAAAATGTTCCGTCGTCAGACCTGGGTCACGCGCAAGAACATTCATATCGATCGGCTGTGCTCGGCCTGGCTCATCCACAAGTTCATCGACCCCGAGGCCAAATTTATTTTCGCCGCTGAATCGCAGCTTCCCAAAAACGCGATTCCTTTCGATGTCTTCGGTGTGGAGTTCAGTCATCACGGCGAAGACTGCACTTTTGAGACCCTCCTGAAGTCGTTTCGCATCAAGGACAAGGCTCTCAATTCTCTCGCGCAAATTATCCACGATATCGATATGAAGGACCATAAATTCGAACGCCCGGAAGCTGCCGGTGTGGACATCGTTGTGCGCTCACTCTCTGATTCCATGCAAGACGACCATAAAGTGCTTGCCGTGGGTTCGGTGATGCTGGATGCCCTGTATTCACGTCTTGCCAAGGAAAAGGTAAAGCAATGAACGAATCCAATCCCATGCCGGAGCGGCAGCCATCTTCTCCAAGTTTTAGCGAAGCGCTGCACTTTTGGATGAAGCTCGGGTTCATCAGTTTCGGCGGCCCCACCGGACAAATTGCAATCATGCACAGCGAGTTGGTCGAGAAGAAAAAATGGATCAGCGAAAGCCGTTTCTTGCACGCATTGAACTATTGCATGCTGCTGCCCGGCCCCGAGGCGCAACAGCTCGCAACTTATGTCGGCTGGCTATTGCACAAAACAGCGGGCGGTATCGTTGCAGGAGCGCTCTTCGTACTCCCTTCGGTCTTTATTTTGTGGATGCTGAGTTTTGCGTACGTCGTCCATGGCAAGCTCGACTGGGTTGCTGCCATTTTCTACGGCCTGAAGCCGGCCGTCGTGGCGATTGTCGCCTGTGCCGTCATACGCATCGGCAAAAAAGCGCTGAAGAATGAAATCATGTGGATTCTCGCATTGTCAGCCTTTGTAGCGATTTTCTTTTTCAAAATGCCTTTTCCGCTTATCATGCTTACAGCGGGTGCCCTCGGTTTTACCGGCGGAAAAATCTGGCCACAAAAGTTTTTGGCGACTGCGAATCACGGCACGAAAAACAGCAGCTCACCATCCGTCGTCCGCGACGAGGATGAATCCCCGCTTCACACCCGGCCAACGTTAAGGCGGGCGATGAGAGTTTGCGTCATCGCTTTGATTCTGTGGTGGTTACCGGTCTTCGCCCTGGGATGGTGGCAAGGTTGGGATAGCACATTTTTTAAGCAAGGGATCTTTTTCAGCAAAGCCGCTATGGTGACGTTCGGCGGGGCGTATGCGGTGTTGCCGTATGTCGCACAACGCGCCGTTATGGATTATCAGTGGCTAAGCGCACCACAGATGCTGGACGGCCTGGGCCTGGCGGAAACGACCCCCGGGCCGCTCATCATGGTGCTGCAATTCGTCGGCTTCGTCGGCGGGTGGAATCATCCTGGCAACCTGTCCCCACTGCTGGCCGCAGCCCTCGGCGCGCTCATCACCACCTGGGCAACTTTCCTGCCTTGCTTCATGTGGATTTTTGTGGGCGCGCCGCACATTGAAGCGCTCCGCGGAAACAGAAATCTTACCGCCGCGCTGTCGTCCATCACCGCCGCCGTTGTCGGGGTTGTGCTCAATCTCGCCATCTGGTTTGGCCTGCACATTCTTTTTCCGCGCACTGGCGCTCTGGATTGGTTTGCCGCGGTTGTCGGCGTCATTGCCTTTGTTGGCATGATGAAATGGAACTGGAACATTGTCGTGGTGATCCTGGGTGCTGGTTTGCTGGGACTGCTGTTCTCACTATTTAAGTTAAGGTTCATCTGACTAAAAAAGGTTGAGAGACGACGCATGAAACATCATGGAACGCTTCTACTAACGCGACACGAAATCGCGCAACTCCTGAACATTGATGAGTGTATCAAAGCGGTGGAGCAGGCTTTCAAACTCTACGGTGAAGGAGAAGTTGCACCACCGGGAATTCTTGGCATGCGCACGCGCGACGGCGGGTTTCATATCAAAGCGGGATTGCTTGAACGGGAAAAGAGCTACTTTGTGGCGAAGATGAATGCCAATTTCCCGAAGAATAGAAAACGCTTTGACCTGCCAACGATTCAAGGGGTCATTATTCTGTGCGATGGTGAGCACGGCTATCCGCTGGCGGTGATGGATTCCATTGAGATCACGATACAACGTACAGGTGCAGCCACGGCAGTGGCCGCGAAATATCTCTCGCGCCCGGATTCCAAGGTTATTACGATTTGTGGTTGCGGCAATCAGGGAAGGATTCAGCTGCGTTCGCTGTTACAGGTGCGGCCTTTGAAACAGGTTTTCGCCTACGATCTCGATCGACATCAGGCCGAATTATTTGCAGATGAATTTTCCCACGACCTCTGCGCTGAAGCGATCTCCGCGGAGCAACTGACCGAGTGCGTAAGGAAGAGCGACACCTGCGTGACCTGTACGCCATCCAAACAGTATTTTTTGAATCGTCATGATATCACTCCCGGGACCTTCATCGCAGCAGTGGGAGCCGACAGCGAAGACAAGCAGGAACTCGACCCTGAGTTATTTATGTCGAGTAAAGTTGTTGTGGATGTTTTAGCACAATGTGCCGCGATCGGAGATCTTCATCACGCGGTCAAACAAGGATTGCTAAAAGCGAGCGACGTGCACGCTGAACTCGGCGAAGTGGTGGCTGGCAAAAAACCGGGACGCCTGACTAAGGAAGAAGTCATTATCTTCGACAGCACCGGAATGGCGCTTCAGGACGCCGCCGCCGCAATGCTGGTGTATGAAAAGGCCGTGGACACAGGAGTGGGAACCTGGTTCGAATTTTATTGAAGCAAATTTGTGAATCCTGAATTCGCAAACCTCTTTGAGAGCTTAACAATCAAAGAAGCACTTGGGGAAGAGGGGATGGCGTTGTTCTTGAGTGCCCTGTCATTCGCATGCTCAGAAGCTCCTTTGGACTCATCCAGCGGATAACCTTTTCCGCGATGATATTGGCCTCGCCCTTCAGCCGCGATTGCACTTTCCCGGTAATTGTGAACGGTCCGAGTCCGTGCAATATCTCGGCATATTGCGCGTAGACATTGGGAAAGAAAATGACGTCGGCCTGTCCGAGCTGGTCCTCCAGCGTCAGAAACTTCATGTATTGCCCGGATTTCGTTTCCTGTAAATGGGACATCACAAACCAACCAGTAAAATTGATGCGACGATTTTTATTTGCCTCCACCTGCGATGATGTCACCATTCGATTCCACGGAATCACCTCTTTATATAATGCTAGTGGATGGTCGGTGACCGCAAATCCTAACAGTACGAGTTCGGCAACGACATGCTGAGGTGTGGTGTAGGGCGGCAAGTTAAGGTCGCGCGTCAAGAACTCCGTTTTAGCTTTGTTCATTGCTTTTTTAAAATAGCACTGCGCTTTGACTAACAACACCGGCTCGCCAGGATGAAGCGACCACAACGCGCCGCAACGAATGAGATGCTCGGCTTCTTTCTGTCCAACTTCGCTACGCTGCAAAAAATCATAGAAGTCTTGGAACGGTTGTATTTTCCGTTCCTCGACGATTCTCTTTTTGCTCTGGTCGGTGAGCTCAAACACGTGCGCCAAGCCCACTCGAATGGCCTTGCCCTCGGCCGTAAAATCAATCTCCGAGCGGTTGATGTCCGGTTCGAGAATGGGTATGCCCATCCGACGACACTCCTCGATATAAACGGCCGTGGCGTAAAACGCGCCGGGATTGTTTAAAACTGCCAGCATGAACTCCAGCGGAAAGTAGCATTTGAGAAAGGCGGTTTGATACGCCAGAATCCCGTACGTGGCGGCATGGGCTTTATTGAATCCGAAGCCAGTGAACCGCAGTAGAAACTGCCAGATCTCTTCGGCCTTTTTGTCCGGAATGCCTCTGGTGCGCGCGCCGCTGAGAAACTGTTCCTGCATGGAATTCATCAATTGCTTGTTGTCCTTATTTTTGCTGATGGCGCGGCGCAGCACGTCCGCCTGTGCGAGGGTGAAGCCCGCCACTGCCTGCGCAATCAACATCACCTGTTCTTGAAAGACGGTCATGCCGAAGGTTTCTTTCAACACCGGTTCCAAAATTGGATGACTGTAGTGCAGCGGCCGCACGCCCCCGCGGCGCAGGATGTACTCATCTTTGATGGCGCTATCCCCTACCCCCGGACGAATGACCGCCACCGCCGCCACCGTATCATCGAGACTGTCGGTTTGCATTTTGCGAATCACGCCGCGCACCAGTGGACTCTCTAATTGAAAGCAGCCGAGGGTTTTGCCGGATTTAATCATGCGAATAGTGGCCGGGTCGTTATCGGGAATAGCGCGCAAATCCAGCGGCGAGAGCTTTTCGGTATTTTTCAGAAAATTGAATTTAGGCTCGTTTGCAACGGCTGACTCTTGTTGATTTTTGTAATTACTCCGAACCTGTTCGAGGCACTCGGTGATGATGGTGAGCGAGCGCACGCCCAACAAATCCATCTTCACCAAGCCCAAGCGTTCGATAGCGTGCATGTCGTACTGCGAAATGACGATGCCCTTGCCTGCCACTTCCAGCGCGGTGTATTTGGTGAGTCGATCCGGAGCGATGATGACGCCGCCGGAATGAATAGAAAGATGGCGGGGAAACCCGGCCAGTCGTTTACACAACGACAGAATTTCGCGATAGGTGGAATTGAGTCGGGGTTGATCTCGCAGTTGCGGAATTTTTTCCATGGTCTGATCCAAATTGTCGGCTTTCGACAAATATGGAAAATAACGGGTGAGTTCACTGATTTCATCCTCCGGCAGGCCAAAGGTTTTCGCCACTTCGCGCACCGCGGCGCGACTTTGAAAGGTGTTGTAGGTGCAAATCATCGCGGTTTTGTCGGCGCCGTATCGTTGATAAACGTACTGCAAAACCCGGTCGCGATTTTTCCAGCAGATGTCGAGATCGATATCCGGCGCATCGGTGCGTTCGGGATTGAGGAATCTTTCGAAATAAAGATTGAAACGAATGGGATCAGCGAAGGTGATGCCCAGCACATACGAGACGATGCTGTCGGCAGCCGAGCCGCGGCCCACACAGGGAATCTGTTCGCGCCGGCAGAAATCGACGATGTCTTTGACGATCAGAAAATAATCGGTGAAGCTTAATTTGTTTATAACCGACAGCTCGTACTGCAAACGGTCGACGACA
>DASWHH010000163.1:0-3948 GCA_036398295.1 bacterium | reverse complement strand
TGACGCCACTAACCAAACACTTTGAACATCCCTTATGTGTGGTATAGCCGGTATTTATTCTTTCGATTCCTCCCCGCCTGAGAACGAACAAATATCAAGGATGATTCAGGTCTTACAGCACCGTGGACCGGACGGCCAGGGAATATTTCTGGACGGAGCGCTTGCACTGGGTCATCGCCGCTTGAGCATTATCGATCTTGAATGCGGCGCCCAACCCATGACGTCCGCCAGCGGTCGGGCGCTCATCATTTTCAATGGCGAAATCTACAATTTTCTCGAATGGCGGCGGCTCCTGCAGGGCGAAGGGTATCGCTTTAAGACCAACAGCGACACCGAAGTCATTTTGGCGCTTTACGAAAAATTCGGTGAGGGATTTCTCGAACGCCTCGAGGGGATGTTCGCGTTGGCGCTTTGGGATTGCCTGGAGAAGAAGCTGATCTTGGCCCGCGACCGGATTGGCATCAAACCGCTTTATTATGCCCACGATGATGGTCGGATCGCCTTTGCTTCAGAAATCAAAGCCATTCACTGCGTGTTTCCACACTTGACCGAGTTAAATCCAGACTCCGTCAACTCGTATTTCACTCGCCAATATATCGGCGGCGAAGATACTATTTTTAAAAAAGTCAAAAAAGTGCCGCCGGGCTCCTTTATCAAACTGACGAACAAACAACAGACCCTGAAATATTATTGGCAGCCCCGACCTTTGCGAGTTGAAAGCGAAATCACAGACGCGGCTGAAGAACTCGACGCCCGTTTCGACGCCGCCGTGAAAGGTCATCTCATCAGTGATGTGCCCATGGGCCTTTTTCTCAGTGGCGGCATCGATTCCGGGTGCCTCCTGGCCTATGCCGCGGCCAATTCGCCGGAGCCCATTCAGACCTTCTCGGTCGGATTTGGTGAGGAGTCCGAGTACAGCGAAACCAGGTACGCCCGAATCTTGGCCAAAAGTTTTGGGTCGCGCCATCACGAGATTCAACTTGGCGAAAAGGAGATGCTGGCGGCGCTGCCGCACATTATTCGAAACCTTGATGAGCCGCTGGCGGACTATGCGATTTTGCCGACCTATTTGATGAGCCGCTTCGCCGCCGAACATGTGAAGGTTGTGCTCTCCGGAGAAGGGGCTGACGAGATTTTCGGTGGATACAAGCGCTATCATCTCTACTCGTTTTTGGATTCCTTCAAGATCAGGCGAAATGGTGACCTGATTTACGGTCCATGTCTATTTAAAGATAATGAGCGGCAACAGCTTCTGCGCGACCTCTTCACTCCGCTGGCGAAACTGCCAGCCGAACAGCAGATGCGCACCGACAAAAAACACTTTGCAGAGGCCGGGCAACTTAACAGCGTCCTCTACACCGACCTGCGCAACTGGCTGGTGGATGATCTTTTGATGAAGGTGGACAAAATGGGGATGCTGGCGTCGATTGAGGCGCGCGTGCCATACCTCGATCATCATGTGGTTGAATTCGTTCTTACTCTGGGCGGCCATCTCAAAGTTGGCTGGCGGGCGCGCAAGCGCCTGCTCAAAAAGCTGGTGGCATCACGCCTACCGAATGAAATATTAAATCGACCGAAACACGGGTTCACCGTGCCGGTGGCTGAATGGCTGCGCGGACCGCTGCTTGGAACTTTTCACGATGCCGTGATGGCGAACAGAAGCCACAGTGATTGGCTTGATCACAACTACGTTGAAAGACTGCTTGCCGAACATCGCAAGGGGAAAAACTTAGGGCTTAAGTTGTGGTCGATTCTGATTTTCTGTTTATGGTGTCAATCTGCGACAGCTAAGACGGGCCTGGCCTCAGTGTCCGCAAGTAGTAACTCCAATCGCTGATTCTGGCCACGCCGGCGATGTGGGCTGCAATAACATATAGGACCAGATAGCTGCTTACGATTGCCGCCAGCTTAACACCGGTCAAAAGCTGCCACTGGTCTTTAAGCAAAACAATGGGCAGGGCCGCCACCACCGATACCGCCAGTGCCCGCAAATAGACCCCGAAGGGAAACACCGCCGCCATCGAAACACCGTGGCAACGCTTGATCTTATCCAGCGCGTACCACCAGGTAAACATGTTGGCGGCCAGCGCCGCCAATGGCGGACCCGCCATTCCAAGCCAGACCACCAGTGGCACGCTCAGTACTAAATTAATCACCAGCAGATAGACGGCTGTGGAGAAAATTACCCTGGTTTCCCCAACGGCCTTCAACATCGAGCTATATGCCGCCACACGCTGCAAAATGATCAGAGTATAAATCCGAAACGGCACAACCGCCGCCAGATATTTCTCGGAAAAAAACACCGTGATTAACTCCTCAGCGGCCACCATGAACAGCAGTACCAGCGGCAACACAATGATCGAAACCTTCTCGATGCTTTTGTTCCACAGCCGTAGCAGCTCCGTCTTTTGACCTTTGAGGTGAAATGACACCAATTGCGGCATCATCACCGAGGCCACCGAATAGGCGATGGCCGGCAGCAGCGGAATCTCCCACGAGCCCACGACATACTCCGAATAAACCGCCACCGGCAAAAACGCCGCCACCACGTATTTGTCGATCTGCCGATTGAGTCCCCAGAGAATCTGGGAAATTCCCAACGGGATGGAGTAGTGAAATTGCTCGCGCAGCAAGCCTTTTGGCAGGGGCTCAGGGCTACCCTTGAAATGCCGCAAAAAGAGCAAGGCACTGATGGCAAATCGCAGCACACTGTATCCCATGAGTGCAGCCACAATGACCGACAACGGGTGCCCCAGCAGAGCCGGCACCACCATTGCGGTGAACTGCAAAATACCGACTATCACATTGAACCAGGCGGCGTCTTTAGCCCGATGGATAGCCAGCAACAGATTCGGCAGTACCAGGGTGGGCAGCTCTAAAAATGCCATGAGGATGAAAGGAAAAAACAAGCCGTTAACCGCAAAGCCCCAAACCGGCGCGAGAAAATTCATCGCAATGAGAATGACTGAAGCGCCGAGCCCTGTCAAAAGCAGAGCTTTGCCGGTCAAAAGCGCCAGGCTTTTGCGGGCAGTCACGGGTACCCTCTCGAAGAAATAGAAGATGCTTTCGGGCAGACCCAGTTGCGCCAGGGTCACGACGGTGGAATAACCAAGCAGCAAAAACGAAAGCAGGCCGAAATTCTCTTTGGAAAGCACGCGCGTGAGGATCACCAACGACAACATTTGCGTGGTAATGGTCACCGCCCGGCTGAATACGATGATAGCAGCCTTTTGCGACAGGCTGGTGCCGTTCGCTGCCGCGGTGGGGCGATCCTGAGCGTTCAATTCAGGCGACGGACTTTGGCTGTCGATCATCTGTTCTTATGGATGTTTTTTCACATCCTCATAATAGCCCTTGCCGGCGTCGTAATTCTCCTGCCGGCGCTTCTCTTTATCGCTGGCTTTGTTTGGCCAGGATTGGACGCCGTTCGCCAACTCATCAGCGCGCAATTCGAAGGGTGTCCAAACCTGCCGGCCATTCACATCAATCAGGTTGAAAGCCAGCCTGGGTATCTTGTCGAAAGCAAAATCGATGAAACCGAAATTGGCGGTCTGAAAATAGACGGGTCGAATGCGCCGCTCCGGACGGCGATCCATCCAGCCGCCCGACGCCGACTGCGCCAGGGGTGAGCTGACGAGATCGTAAAAATCGTACCCGCCGTGTTCCGACCACGGTATGACATTGAGCTCACCCACATGGGTGTCGCCGGAGAGCAGCACCACGCCGGCGATGCGATTATCGCGGATATAGTTGAACAGCGCATCCCGCTCATGCAAAAATGCAGACCAGGAATCGCCGCCGGGCCCTTTGGCTTTGCTCCAGCCGCTGGCAGAAATGATGACTTTAAAAACCGCGGTGCTGTTTTTCAAAGCCGCCTGCAACCAGGTGAGCTGTCCGGGCCCGAGCATGGTTTTTTGGGGCGTTTCCGAGGCGGCATTGGGATCACGA
>DASWHH010000162.1:0-3657 GCA_036398295.1 bacterium | reverse complement strand
AAGCTCACCAAATATGGTCCCTCGCCATCAAACGAAACATCGGCATCGATTTTTCCCTGAAACACTTGCCGAACAAACACCGGCTTGCCCCCTTCCATGCGATACCGGATGCAATCGCTGATCATCGGCTTATTCAATTTGGCGGCCAGCTTCGGGGCATAATCGCGAACCATGTAGGTGTGACTGAAAAACACGAACGCCGGCTTTTCTTTTTCCACAACTTGCTGAATTGCCGCGGCGTAACCATCGGGGGTATAGTCGGCTAACTTTTCGTGATCGGCCCCCAGCACCTCTTTGACGCCCTTTCCGGCCAAATCGTCCGCCAGGTTTTGTATGCCCTTTCCCAAAACTAGTGCCACGACTTCCTGGTTCAATTCTTTCCCAATTTTTTGCGCCGCAACTATCGCTTCCAAAGTCGAGCGGTTCAATGTTCCGTTGCGTTGCTCAGCTACGACTAAAATTTGGTCACTCATTCAATAGCTCCTATTCCATTTTATAATTCTATTATTTCCAACCGCGGCTTAACCAATCTCGAGGCGACAAGCTTTAATTTCTTGAAATGAACATGTACCACAGGCTGACCGTCTTCCCGCTGCTTCTTCGCGATTTCCAAATTCACCCGCGACAATTCGGGGTCATATTCGGGCAAAAAAACGACGAGAGCATTGAGAGGTATCTTTGCCGCAAATCGAGGGTGCTCTAAAACATAACGACTAAACTCCATTCCCAATTCTAAATTTTTCTCGATCACCGTCTTTCTCATTTTCATTGATCCAACACTCCATTACTCCATCACTCCGCCCGGAAATAGCAACCAGTCCGCTATCCTGCAATTCCTCTGCTCAAAATTCCGCATCACCGATATTAAAACACCTTCGCTTCATTCTTCAACTTCTCCGCCAATTTTCTCGCCACTTCTTTCGCATCGCCCTGCAGCATTTCGGTCTGCTTGGTTTTTTGCGGCATGTACATTTTGCTGAATTTCAATCCCGTGACGCCGGCGGCCACATCGCTTTCACTCAGGCCCAAATCGCTCAACCCGAGCGACTTTATTTCCTTCTTCTTCGCCATCATGATACCTTTGATGGTGGCATAACGAATCTGGTTAATTCCCGATTGAATCGTCAGCACCGCCGGCAGCGGCAATTCCACCCACTGGAACCAGCCGCTTTCCAGCTCGCGCTTCACTTTGATACTGCCTGCCTGCGCAGGCAGGCCATTCTGTTTCTGAATTTCCATGACGATGGTCGCATGAGGCAATCCTAACATTTCCGCGAGAATCACGCCCGTCTGACCGAAGCCGTAGTCATCGGATTGCAAGCCCGTCATCACCAGATCGCACTTTTCCTTTTTGATGGCCGCCGCCAGGATCTTCGCGTTAATGAACGGATCGAGTCGCGTGAAGCTCTCGTTGTTGATGTGCAGTGCGCGATCGGCATCTTTGGCTAATCCCTGTTTTATGGCTTCCTTCACGCGCTCGGGTCCCATGCTTAGGATTACCACTTCGCCGCCATGCTTCTCTTTCATCCGCAAGGCCTCTTCCAGCGCGTAGTTGTCGCTTTCGTTGATTTCATATTTCAAATCGGCTTCATGCACCCAACGGCCATCGTCTTTGATTTTCAGCAGCGAGTCTTTCACCGGGACTTGCTTGAGACAAACGATTATGTTCACGTCGTGCTCCTTGGTTTTATTTATTTGTCAATTTTTACACTCATCACGTGTAAAATGTCATTTCGCGACGAAGCGCAGCGGAGTCGAGAAATCTGGCGGAGAGTGGTCTCCGTGAATGCGCTCAAATTCAAATTGCTCACCTCGACTTGTGCCTCGCCAGATTCCTCACCCGACAAAAATCAAAAGCGTCGGGTTCGGAATGACACATAACGCGCGCTTTCACGTTAACTACGTTTTTCCCTAAGTTCTTTGTGAACTTCCCGCCAATCGTGAAGCGCCAGCTTGCCACTCTTGTACGCATGATAAGAAAATCCTGTTTATCCTGTTAATCCCGTCCAACGCTTTTCTTTGCCCCAAATTTAGCAATTTAGGAAACGAAATCAACCCCCAATTTCACCCAATCAAATCCATCCCATACCCCTTACTCTCATACGCCCCCTCCGCAATCTGCTTCCGCCACGGATCGATATTGTTATCCACCTGCCGCGCATTGCGACGAATCCGCCGCCATGCCTCTTCGCAGAATGTCTTCGCCAGCAACAACTCGCCTGCCCGCGCAGGCGGGCGCTCCGACTTTCGTTTGCCCTTCTCTTTCAACAACACGTCGACCCGCGAAATCACCGCCGCCATCCCAAACAAGTCGATGGCCATATCCGAAATACGATGCAGCAGAAACTCCTGATTGATGATATCCTTGCGATATTTGGCCAGCACCTTTTCCGTCGCGAGATGCAGCTCTTTGGCGTACTCCTCAAATCGCGCCACTTCATCCTTCAACGCCTCGTGTACGCCTACCAGCCGCTCAGTGGCAACGTAATCTTTGATGCGATGAATCGCGTATTCCGTGAGGATGCCTAACTCGTCCATCGGCTTCTGCAGCGCCTTGCCGACTTTCTTCAAATACTCGCCGTGCTCCTGCATCCCCGCCAGCGCGATGAACAGCCGCAGCACTTCGTTGGTGCCCTCAAAAATCAGGTTGATGCGCGAGTCCCGCAGCGCCCGCTCGTAGGGATACTCTTTGCTGTAGCCAATGCCGCCCGCAATTTGCATGGCCTCGTTCACCGTGCGCCACAACGCCTCAGAGACATACACTTTGCAAATGGCCGACTCCACCGAATAATCCACGTCGCCGCCTGCCTGCCCGCCTGTGCGGACAGGCGCAGGCAGGCGGTCGATGAGGCTCGTGGTGAGGTACACCATGCTCTCCGCTACAAACGTGTCCACCATCATCGCCGCAATCTTTTCCTGAATCATCTCGAAATGGGCGATGGGCTGGTTGAACTGCTTGCGGTTCTTGGCGTAGTCCACGCTCATAGCCGTGAGCTTTTTCATACCGCCGACACAGCCCGCCGCCAGTCCGAGCCGCCCCGAGTTCAGCACCTCCATCGCCACTTTGAAGCCTTTGCCCACGTCGCCGAGGACGTTCTCCACGGGCACCTTAATGTTATCAAACGTGATCTCCGTGGTAGACGAGCCGCGGATGCCCAACTTGTGCTCAGGCTTGCCCGATGCAAATCCCGCCATGTCGCGGGTGACGATGAACGCGGTGATCTTCTTTTCATTGCCCACGGGCGTTTTCGCGAACACGGTGAAGAAGTTAGCGAGGCCGCCGTTGGTGATCCAGATTTTGCCGCCGTTCAGCACGTAGTGAGTTTTGCCCGCATCCAGCACCGCCAGCGACTGGATGCCCGCGGCGTCCGAGCCCGCGTTGGGTTCGGTGAGGGCAAACGCCGCCAGCCATTCCCCGCTCGCCAGCTTTGGCAGATATTTTTTCTTCTGCTCCTCCGTGCCGTGCAGCAGCAGCCCCTTCAAACCAATGGACTGGTGGCCGCCGAGAGTCACTGCCAGCGAGGCGTCGATACTGGCAATTTCCTCGAACACGCGATTGTACGCGGTAGAAGAAAAGCCGTAGCCGCCGTAGGCCTCGGGGATGCTCATACCAAACAGGCCAATCTCCGCCAGGCCCGACAACACCTCCTGCGGGAT